>DATLVT010001031.1:0-4158 GCA_035577105.1 Polyangia bacterium | reverse complement strand
GAATGCGCCCCGCAGCCGGCGGTGTAGATATGGCGAATGGCGCCAGCGGTGTCGGTGACGACGACATCGATGCGTCCATCGCTCCACGACGCGGCCGAGGGCTCGCTGGCCAGGGCGGCGCCCCCCGGCTCGCCCAGGTTTTCCCAGTTATAGACGGACGCGCCGCCGTTCGGCGAGCTGAGGTGGTAGATGTTCCATCGTTGGGCGGCGCTGTTGTACCCGCGCACGAACACGTCAAAACTCTCGCTGCCGTTGCTGCCGCCGCCGACGGCGCCGGGCGCGCGAAAATATTGCGGCCCGTTCAGCGCGCCCGACCCGGACAGCAACTGCCAGCCCGAGTCCGAGCCGTTGTCATAGCGCTTGTGATAGAGGTTGTTGGTTCCGACATAAGGCGCCTGGTCGACGACGAAGATGTCCAGCAGCCCGGAACGACCCGATGTCACCGCCAACCCGACCAGGGTCCGTCCCGGAACCGGCGTGCCCCAGTTGTCCCACCAGGCGAAACTGTCGGCGCCCGGCTGCAACCCGCCGTGTTCGATGGTCTGGTCTTGATTGATGACGAAGACGTCGGTGCGGCCCGTGCCCCAGGACGCCGCCGCGGGATCCGACTGCAACGCGACGCCACGATTGCCCAGGTACACGTAATCGTGCTGGCGCGTCCCCTCGGTGAATCGTTGATAAAGAACGCCGCCCGACCGAACAAACTGGTCAGAACGTCCGGGGATCCCCGACGCGCCCAGCATCAGAGGCGACTTTGCGACGCCCGTCGGGGCGGGCGCCTCTGCTTGATCGCCACACGAGGCAATCGACAGAGCGACCAGCGCCACCAAGAAACCTCGCATTGAACCTGTCGTCATGTTTGGACCTCATGAAGACAGACACGATCACGCGATCGTTGTCGCGAACGAATCCCCGCCTGTTAAGTCGTGGGCAAACAGGACGCATCCAGAGCGACAGCCCAGGGTTTAAGCGCGCGGCGCTCGTCGCGGTTTCAAGAAACGACAGACGCGTTCACGTCTGATGGTCACCTGAAGATCAGACGCGCTACTCGCAACCACGAATGGCGTTGGGCACAGAGCCATAGTCATCAGGGCCGGCAGACCCACGGGCGCTGCTTCCCCAGCACCAGATCGTCCGGTCCGATTTTCGGGCGCAGGCGTGGGTTATCGAGGCAACCACTTCCACGGCGTCGCTTCCTATTGCAACGACCTGCTCTGGTTCATGGCGGGTGGACCAAGCCGATTCACCCCAGCACCAGACAGTCCCATCTTTCTTCAAGGCGCAGGCGCCGCCAGAGGACGTCATCGCCAGGGTCGCGACACCGTCGACGTTCACCTGGGTGGGCGAGGTCCAGTCGTCCGCATTGTACTGTCGCCCCCAGCACCAGACGCCGCCGTCGACCAGCACGGCGCAGGTCATGTGATATCCGGCGGCGACGGTCGCCGCTTTCGCGGACAAGGGTACCGGGAATGGCGCCTGCTCGGTCGCGTGGGATGCCTCACCGTCGCCCAGGAATCCCGAGCCCCAGCACCAGACGGCGCCATCCGCATCGACGCCGCACCGGGTGGCCGGTGATTCGGTGACCGAAAGAGCGGTGATTCCCGTCGTTCCCACCGCGGGAGCCTGGGCATCAGGCGTGGAATTGATGACATCCCAGACGCTGCCGTCGGATTTCAGCGCATAGATCGGCGTGTAGTTGCCCGATTCCATGAAAGGCTCTGTATAGGCCGCCTCCGCCACCTCCGTGACGCTGTCGAGCGTCGCGACCGTGTCGCCATAGGTGCCGCAGGTCAGTTGCTGCGATGGCGAGATCTCGCAGAGCGTCCAGCCGCGGGTTTCCCAGGCGACGGCGTCCGCTGGAAACCACGCCTGGCGCCGCGGGATATAGGCGGGCGGCAGGTTCGGCAGATTTATGATCTGGTTGGGGTGGAGGGCCTGATTGCGAGCCAGCATCTCGAATTGTTTCAGCTCCTCCAGCGTGTATGCGTCTCCGATCGTCCACACCGCGCCATTCGCCTTCCTGATCCACGTCACGTATTGACTGGCCGACAGGCTGTCGGCCCTGCAAAGCGGGAGCGACGCATAGTCCGGAGACTGGTCGCCACAGGCGTTGAGGGCGATCGAGACCAGGGCCAACCCAACAATGGAGCGCGTCATCCGAACACCGTCATCCCAGTAAGACACAGCCACGCGGCCATTGTCGCGCATTCATTCTTGTCGGCTGCCCACCGGCGTTCACCGTCGTTCGAAGATCACCCCTTCGCGATTCTCGTAGTAGACGCGCCAGGCTGGATCGCTGCGGAAGCGCCGCCACCATTTTTCAGGCGCCTCGGTCATGGGCGGCAGCTTGTCGACGACGACGTACCGGGGGTGATTGTCGGCGGGGTTGGTTTCGGCCATGTAAGGCAGGATCACGGCGACGTCGCGGCTGGAGAGCTGCGGATTGATCGACCAGCTGGTGGCGATGGGGACGTCCTTGGGGACGCGCCGGATCACGTCCCACAGATCGCGCTCGCGCTGGCCGTAGGGCGGCAGGGTGACCGCCGAGCCGAGCCGCCAGCGATAGTCGTACTGCGACGTCCGTCGATAAGGGACCTCGCCGTATTCGAACTGGTAGGTCTTGGAAAGAATGTTGCCGTACAGCAGATTTCCGGCCAGCGCCACCACGAACAGGTAACCCAGAATCGTCATCCGGTTGGCGTCCAGCTCGACGGCGCTGCGGTTGCGGCGGGCCATCAGCCAGGTGCGCGCGCCCATGAAGGCCATCATCGTCGCGGCGATCCCGATGGGCGCGCTGTAGTTCATTCCCTGGGTGAAGAACGACTGGTTTCCTGCGGCCACCAGCAAGGCCAGCGCCGCCAGCGCGAACCAGCCCGCCCGCGTCCCCCACACCACCAGGAAACCGACAGGGACGAACGCCATCCAGAAAAAATCGGCCTTGTTGCTCTGGGTCGCCGACATCACCGCGCCCCACGGGTTCAAGAGAAACGAGCCGATCACGCTGCCGATGCCGACGCCGCGGAAGAAGAGGTTGAAGTGCGTCCAGCGCGGCTGCCCGCCAAAGGCCGGCATCAGCACCTTGGTGATCAGCAGCAGCACCAGCAGGGACCAGCCGACCACCAGCGCCCCCGCCCGCACCCGCGTGCGATCGCGCCGCGAGAACATCCAGAAAAGCCCCAGGCAGGCCGAGAACAGCGCCGTCTCTTCGCGAATGATCGCCGCCAGGAACGCCACCGCCACGGCCGCGCGCACGCGGCGCGCCTCCATGAGGCCGGCCGCCAGCACCACGGTAGGGATGGCCAGAACATTGGCGTGAATGTCGTGCAGGCAGTGTCCCTGAATGCCCGGGTTGAAGGCGTAGACCCAGGCCAGCACCACGCCCGCCCACTCGCGGCGAAACCAGGTCCGGCCGATCAGATAGGCGCCGATGGCGCCGGCCCCCATCCACAGCGCCTGCAGCCACAGCAGCGTCCGCGAATCGGGAATCAGCGCGTAGAACGGCGCGTACAGGTAATAGGCGAACGGCGCGTGCGCGTCGAAGTACACCGCGGGCAGGTGCTTGTGCCGGTAGAACGGATCGGCGCCGATCGAGATGCTGGGCAGCCCGTGGTGGGTGATGCCCCAGACGGCGTTCGTCTCCCACGAGCAGTCATAGGGCTCGGCGTGAAAGGTGATGAAGCGCCAGTGCGCCAGAAATCCCATCACCAGCGCGAAGGTCAGCCAGGCCGCCAGCGTCAGCCACCAGGCCCGGCGCCGCGACAGATCCCACTGGCGCCAGCCGCCGTGAGGACGCGCCAGCAGCCCGTCGCGCAGGACGTACGCCACGGTCACGCCCAGGCAGACCACCATCGCCCCGACCAGATAGATGTTCTGGTACTCAACGCCGGGCAGGTACAGAAACGGCACGGCGATCCCGGCCACGGCCAGCCACAAGCAGGCCGGCGTCTTCACCACCTGGCCCCGCACCACCCGGCGCAGGACGCGCCACGCACAGAACAGCGCGCCGGCGACGCCGACCGGCAGCATGCGCAGCAACGCCACCCGCGCCACCTCTTGCGCCACCCTGACGTCGCGATTGTCGGGGCTGGTGACGAAGTCGTAGAGGATGCCCGCGTGGATGATCTCCCAGACCACTACCACCGCGGCGATCCAGGCCAG
>DATLVT010001030.1:0-8588 GCA_035577105.1 Polyangia bacterium | reverse complement strand
GGATAGTCGGCGACCAGCAGGCCGTGGTCCAGCTTGGTCTTCGGTGTGTCACCCAGGAAGAAATGCGGTTGATCGCAGGGGCGGCAGCCGCCCTTCAGCTGCTCGGCGGCGGCCTGCGCGGCGCCCTTCGGTGGGGCACCGCTCTTGGCCTCTTTCTTCTTTTCCTTTTTGGACTTGGCCGCCAGCTCGTCGTTACACTTGCGCAACTCGGCCGGACACTCGTAGACCTGCAGGACGTACGCTTTCACTTGAACGTCCTTGTCCAGGTACTTGTTCATGTGCTTGCGCAATCCGAAGATGGAAAGCTCGCCTCCCGGATACTGCTCGGGCGCGGTCTGCACGTTGAAATCGGGGGATGGCGGCAGGTCGACCTTCACCGGGGGCAACGCGTTCCCCTGCGCCAGGGCGGCGCCAGCGCTGAGAGGACCAAGCAGCGCCAATGCCAGGGGCACCGTCAAGTGATATACGGACGGAAGTCGCGTCATGAAGCCTCTCCTCCCAAAGTGTGGGTACGCCCTGAATAACACGGGCATTTTGGGGGGGCAAGCCTGGCCTTGGGTCGGCAGCGCGCGGATCGGCGCCGTGATGTTGATTGCCACAGTTTTTTTCGGTGGAACCGCCTGCCGCGGCCGGCACCGGCGAACGACCGGCGGGACGCCAAATGCCGCGGGACTGACCGGCGGCCCCGAAAAAACCTCGTCCGCCGCCAAGCCGCCGCTCGAGGCCGCGTCCTTGCCGCTGCCCGAAGAGCTCCCCGCGCCGCCCCCCGGTCACACCGGCGGCACGCTGCGCGTTCACCTGGACGCCGAGCCCGCCCATCTGCATCCGCTCAACGATCCCGATCCGGGCGCCCTGCTGGTCACGACCGGCCTCGTCTATCAAACGTTGCTCCGCTGCGAGGGCGGCCAGTATCGACCCAGCCTGGCCGAAAGCTGGGAGACCTCGACGGACGGACTTCGCATCACGCTGCACCTGCGCGGCGGCGTGCGCTGGCACGACCATCACGGCTTCGGCGTGCTGGACGTGCAGGCCACGCTGGAACCACTGCTGCGCAACAGCCCCACCATGCCGCTGGTGCGCTCTGACCTGGCCGACGTCGCCACCATCGAGATCGCCGCCGATCGCATCGTGCGCCTGAACCTGAAACGTCCGTCGGATCTCGCCCTGCGCGCCCTGTGTGACGTGCCGATCCTGCCCAGCCACCTGATCCGCGACGTCAGGCCCGACGCCGCGCCCATCGCCAGGCAGCCCATCGGAACCGGGCCCTATCGGTTCGTGGCCTGGGAAAAAGGAAAACGCATTCGCCTGGCGCGCGCGCCCGAACCTTGGGATGCGCCCGGCGCACCCGAGGAGATCGTCTTCGAGATCGACACCGACGCCATCCGGGCCCTGAACCGCACCCGGCGCGGTGACCTGGACATCTTGCCGCGCGTGCTGGACGTTCACTACCCCGACCAGGTGGAACCGTCGACGCTGCACGACACCACCGCGCTGTACCGGGTGACGCCCGATCGCTATTCGTTCCTGGTGGCGAACACCCGCCACTTTCCGCTGGGGGACGCGCGCTTTCGGCGCGGGCTGGCCATGCTGTGGGACCGCGAGCGATTCGCCCACGAGCTGCACCGCGATCTGGCCCGACCCATCGGGGGTCCGACCTTCGGCGTGGCCGCCTCCGCGCCCGTTCCGTTGCCCTACGATCGCGCCCGCGCCATCGCCATGCTCAACGACGCGGGCTATCGCGACACCGACGCGGATGGCGTGCGCGATCAGAACCAGCAGCCGATCCGCCTGACGCTGCTGCAGACCACCGGCGCCCGCGCCCTGGCCCTGGAGGCGCGCGCCTTCGCCCTGGAGGCGCGCAAGGCCGGGATCCTGATCGACGTGGTGAACGCCGACGGTCCGACGATCCTGGCCCGCCTGAAACGCGGCGAGTTCGATCTCGCGCCGATGATGTGGGAGGGCAGGGCGGACGAAGATCCGGTGCCGCTGTTCGGCGCCACGGGCGCGTTCAACTTTGGCGCCTACCGATCGACGGCGCTGGACGGCCTGCTGGACGCGCTTCATCAGGCGGCCGGTCCCGAGGCGCGCCGTCCCGTGCTGACGCAGATCGCGGCCCTGCTGGCCGCCGACCAGCCGGTGATCTTCCTTTATCGCCACGACGTGCCGCTGCTGGTGTCCAGGCGGGTACACGGTCTGGGCGCCGTCGGTGATCGCCTGGACCTGCGGCGCGTGTGGCTGGATCCGTGAACAGGGGCAGGGCACCTCTCCCTCGCTGGATGCTGACGCTGGTGTCGGGCGCGGCGGCGGTCTTCGCGGCACGGACCGTCAGCAGCGCCGGGGCGTCCTGTTTTCCGACGCCGCCCACCGAGAGTCCCAGCCTGGGTCCCGGCCTGGCCAACCCATTTCAAACGCCTGATCCCCAGGCCACCGCGCTGAACGCAGAGGCCAAGGCGCCTTACCGGCAAGGGCAGTGGGAGCAGGCGCGCAAGCTCTACCGTCAGGCCCTGGCCGTCGATCCCACCTTCCTGGCGCCGCGCTTGAACATCGCCTGCTCGTTCGTGCGACAAGAACGGTTCGATGAAGCCGCGACGGAGGTCGCCCAGTTGCTGGGGATCGCCTACGTCCCCTGGGCGCGTGAAATCCGCGAGGCGGCCGACCTGGGTGCTTTGAAGACCCGTCCCGAGATGGCCAAGGTGCAATCCGCGTTGACTGCCAGCGCCCAGCGCTGGAGCGCGAACCTCAGCCACGATCTGGTGTTCATCGCCCGCCTGCGCCCGGCGCTGCGCATTCCAGAATCCGAAGCGGGTGTGTTCATCCTGGCGCCGCACCAGGAGCTCTTCGCCTGGTCGCCCGTCACAAACCGGTACCGCCAGCTGACCAGCGACGACGGCCGCGTGCTGGCGATGGTCGTGTCGTCCGAGCGGCGCCACGTCCTGTACATCACCGCCGAAAAGTTGGTGCGCGACGAAGACGGCCGACGACCACCGGCGCTGCGCGGACTCAACCTGCGCCGGCTGGATCTCACGTCAATGGCGGAGGCAGAGCCTGTCGCCATTCCGGGCGATGTGACCCGCCTCGAGATGATCGCTGGTCCGGGTGGAACGTTCTCGATTCAAGTTGCCGGCGACGCCGTCACCGGCGCCTTCGCCTTGCGCGCCGCCACCGGACCGCTCATTCCGGGGGCGCCTCGTCCACCCGACGGGCGAGCCGGCGCCGTCGTGCTGGCGGCGGCCGCCGCCAGTGGACCACGCCAGGTCACTCTGGCCGGCGCCTGTCCGCTGGTCGCGCAGGAGACAAAGGATGCGGCTGGAATGCCGCGCCTGGAAATTCGCGCGCGCGGACGTCAGCCGCTCTTGCTAGCCCCCACGCTCGGCGCCAGCCTTTCAGTGTTGCCGCTCCTTCCATGACCCGAATTTTGACGATGATTTTTTTGCGGTAACCCAGGGGTGGGATAAAGTGCTCCAATGTCGGTAATGATGAAGGCTCGTCTTTTGTGGGTGCTGCCCGTGGCGGTGGTCGGCTCGTGGCTGGCGGTCCGGACACTGGGGGCTTCAATGGTGGTGCCGCCGCCCCGTCCCATGGTGGCGATGACCACCCTGTCCGTCGTCGACCCCGTGGCGCGACCGGAGATCAAGGACCACGCGCTGGCGAAATTGATCAGCCGGCACGCCATGCGCGCCAGGCAAAAATAGTCGTGGCCCTCTATCTCATCACCGGCGGGGCGGGCTTCATCGGCTCGTCGCTGGCGCGCGCCTTGTTGGCGCGCGGCGATCAGGTGCGCATCCTCGACAACTTCTCGTCGGGCAAGCGCGAGAACATCGCCGACTTTGCCAGCAAGGCCGAGCTCATCGTCGGTGACATCCTGGACGACGCGGCGCTGTCGCGCGCGGTGGCCGGCGTCGAGGTGATCTTTCACGAAGCCGCGATCCCTTCGGTGCCCAAGTCCATGGCCGAGCCCGTGGAGAATCACGAGGCCAACGCCACCGGCACGCTGAAGGTGCTCGACCGCGCCAAGAAGGCCGGCGTGCGGCGACTGGTCTACGCGGCCTCGTCGGCTGCCTACGGCGACGACCCCGTGCAGCCCAAAGTCGAGAGCATGGTGCCGCTCCCCATCTCGCCCTACGGCGCGTCCAAGCTGGCCGGCGAACAGTACTGCCACGTCTACGCCAAGGCCTTCGGACTGGAGACGGTTTGCCTGCGTTACTTCAACGTCTTCGGCCCGCGCCAGGATCCCGCCTCGGAGTATGCGGCGGTCATTCCCAAGTTCATCACCATGGCCCTGGCCGGCCAGACGCCACGCATCTTCGGCGACGGCCTGCAGTCGCGTGATTTTGCCTTCATCGACAACATCATCGAGGCCAATTTCAAAGCCGCTTCGGTCGACGCCCGCCAGGTGTCGGGGGGCGTCTTCAACGTGGCCTGCGGCGTGGCCACCGATCTGAACCAGGTGGTGGCGCAGATTGGCGACGTCCTGGGCAAGAAGCTCACGGCCCGCCACGAACCCGAGCGGGTGGGCGACATCAAGCATTCGCTGGCCGACATCAGCGAGGCGCGCCGGCGCCTGGGGTACACGGCCGCCGTTTCATTTGCCGAAGGTCTGCGCCGGACCGTCGAATGGTATAAAAACAAGGCTTGAGCGACGACGTCCCGACAGGCTGGCAACGTCCGCGGGTGAACCGCGCGTGCTGAGCATGACCGGCTTCGGCCACGGCTCGGCGACGGTGGGCGACAAGCGCATCCGCGTGGAGATTCGCTCGGTCAACCACCGCGGCCTGGATCTGAAGATCCGCGCCCGCGAGCCGGACGCCACCTGCGACGCCGAGATCGCCCGGGCCGTGCGCGCTGTCGTTGACCGGGGCGCCGTCACGGTGCACCTGCGCGACGACAGCGCCGCTGGCGGCGACAGCATCGACGCCGCCAAGGCGAAGGCGACCTTCGCCGAGCTGGAGCGGCTGCGCCAGGACCTGGACATCGCCGAGCCGGTCGACCTCACCACCCTGGTGGCCTTCATGGGTGTCTCCCGCGGCCCGGGCTTGACCGGCGAGGCGCTGTGGGAGGCCTTGCGGCCGGCGGTCATGGCCGCCCTGGAAGAGCTGCGCCAGACCCGGCAGCGCGAGGGGATGGACCTGGCCGAAGACTTAAAGGTTCGCATCAAGAACCTTGAAACCATCACCCTCCGTCTGGAATCTGACTCTGCTGTGCTGCCCGAACGCTTCGCGCAGCGTCTCTCGGACCGGCTGGGGGCCGTGCGGGGCCAGGCCGCCATCGACCCGGCGCGCCTGGCGCAGGAGGTGGCCTTGATGGCCGAACGGCTGGACGTCAGCGAGGAGCTGGTTCGCCTGCGGACACACCTGCGTCACCTGGCCGACATCTGCCACGCCGAGGGGGCCGTCGGGCGCAAGCTGGACTTCGTCATTCAAGAGGTGGGGCGCGAGCTGAACACCATCGGGTCCAAGGCGCAGGACGCCGGCGTGGCCGGGCTGGTCATCGACGGCAAGGTTGAACTGGAGAAGCTGCGCGAGCAGGCGCAGAACATCGAATAGCGCCCACCATTGGCGACGACGATCAGCGACGGCAGGGCAGCGACGCGACGAGCGGCTGCGAATGAGGCAAAATACAGGTAATGACAGAAATCATTGCGGGACCGCGGCGAGGCATCCTCCTGGTCATCTCGTCACCGTCGGGGGCGGGCAAGACCACGCTGGCCCGGGCGGTGGCCCAATCCGAGCGGCTGGAGTTCTCGGTCTCGTACACCACGCGCGCTCCGCGGCAGGGCGAGCGCGACGGCGTCGATTACAAGTTCGTGACCGACGACGAGTTCAGCGAGATGGTCGGGCGCAAGGAGTTCGCCGAGTGGGCCATCGTCCACGGCAAGCGCTATGGCACCGCGGTCCACACCGTCAACCGTGCCCTGGACGACGGCAAGGACTACCTGTTCGACATCGACTATCAGGGTGGCGCCCAGATCCGCCGGCAGTGGCCGGAGGAGAGCGTGCTGGTCTTCATCTTGCCGCCGTCGATGGCCGAGCTGGAGCGGCGGCTGCGCCGGCGCGCCACCGATTCGCACGAGGCCATCGAACGCCGCCTGGCCATGGCCAAGCGCGAGCTGGAACACTATGACGAGTACGACTACCTGGTGGTGAACGACAACCTGGAGACGGCGCTGAAAGAGCTGTCGTCGATCTACGTGGCGGCGCGCTGTGCCCGGACGCGCAGCGCCCACCTTGGCCAGGCGCTGCTCGCCGAGGCCAACCTGGTTCACGAGCAAGAGAACGGACAAGATCTGGCGGAAGAATCGACAGGAGAAGGGCGGCCACCACCGTCTCAATGAGCAACGTTCAAGAAATCTGCACGTCGGTCTCGGGGTACGATCCGGGGGCCGACCTCAGCCTGATCCAGCGCTGTTTCGAGTTCGCCGCCGCCAGGCACGCCGGCCAGAAGCGGCGCTCGGGTGACCCTTACGTGGTCCATCCCGTGGGCGTGGCCCGCATCATCTCGGACCTGCGCCTGGACGTGCCGTCGATCTGCGCCGGGCTGCTTCACGACTGCGTCGAGGACACCAGCGCCACCGCCGAGGACATCGGCCAGCTGTTCGGCACCGAGATCCAGTTCCTGGTCGAAGGCGTCACCAAGCTGGGGCAGATCCCCTGGACCACGCGCGAGGAGCGCCAGGCCGAGAACTTTCGCAAGATGCTGCTGGCGATGGCGCGCGACATTCGCGTCATCCTCATCAAGCTCGCCGACCGCGTCGACAACATGCGCACGCTGCAGTTCATGCCGCGGGACAAGCAGGAGCGGATCGCCCGCGAGACGCGCGAGATCTACGCGCCGCTGGCCAACCGCCTGGGTATCCAGTGGATGAAGCTGGAGCTGGAAGATCTCTGCTTTCAGTACCTGGAGCCCGAGGATCACAAGCAGCTCACTGGCCGCATGGCCGAGACGTCGACGGCCCGCCAGCAGTACATCGACGAGGTCTGCGCCAAGCTGCGCGTCGCCCTGACCGAAGCGGAGATCACCGCCCAGGTGTCGGGGCGGGCCAAGCACCTGTGGTCGATCCATCAGAAGATGAAGAAGACCGCGCGCGATCTGGAGCAGATCTACGACGTGATCGCCTTTCGCGTGATCACCGAGTCGGTGCGCGACTGCTACGCCGTGCTGGGCGTCGTGCACTCCAGCTGGACGCCCATCCCGGGTCGCTTCAAGGACTTCATCGCGCTGCCAAAACCCAACCTCTACCAGTCGCTGCACACCACGGTGATCGGCCCCCGGTCAGAGCGGATGGAGGTGCAGATCCGCACCCAGGAGATGCACCGCATCGCCGAGCAGGGCATCGCCGCCCACTGGAAGTACAAGGAACGCAAGCCCCTGGGCGACGACGACAACAAGGCCTTCGCCTGGCTGCGCCAGCTCATGGAGTGGCAGCGCGACCTCAAGGATCCGACCGAGTTCATCGAGAGCGTGAAGATCGATCTCTTTCAGGACGAGGTCTTTGTCTTCACCCCCAAGGGCGACGTCAAGGCGCTGCCCAAGGGGTCGACGCCCATCGATCTGGCGTACGCCATTCACTCCAAGGTCGGCGAGCACTGTTCGGGCGCCCGGGTCAACGGCCTGATCGTGCCGCTGCGCTATGCCCTCAAGAACGGCGACACCGTCGAGATCCTCACCTCGACCAATCAGAAGCCGTCCAAGGACTGGCTGAAGTTCGTCGTCACCAGCCGGGCCAAGACGAAGATTCGCTACTTCATCCGCATGGAGCAGCGCGAGCGCAGCCGGGTGATGGGCCGCGATCTGCTGACCCGCGAGCTGCGCAAGCTGGATTCGTCGCTGGCCTCGGCCGAGCGCGAAGGGTTGATCGACGCCGCCGCCGAACGCATGCACATCGGCACCGCGGAAGACCTGCTGGTCGCCGTCGGCTACGGCAAGCTGACCGCCGAGCAGGCGGCCCACGCCATTCTTCCCGATCGCAAGGCGGCCGAGGAGGAGGGGACGCCCGCCCCGGAGGTCTCCCCGCAGACCGTTCGCCGCTCCATCACCGCCAAACGATCGATCGGCGGCATCAAGGTCCAGGGCGAGGCCGACATCCTGGTCAAGTTCGCCAAGTGCTGCAGCCCGGTTCCCGGCGATTCCATCATCGGCTTCATCAGCCGCGGACAGGGCGTGGCCATTCACACGCGCGACTGCTCCAAGGCGCTGGATCTCGATCCGGTCCGCCGCATCGACGTGGCCTGGGACGACGATTCCAAGACGTTGCGCCCCGTCGCCATCCAGGTCACCTGCGAGGATCGCCCCGGGCTGCTGGCCTCCATCTCCAAATCGTTCACCGAGCACGGCGTCAACATCTCGCAGGCCAAGTGCCGGACCACGGAGGACGGGCGCGGCGTGAACACCTTCCAGGTCACGGTGGGGCACCTGGATCAACTGAAGACAGTTTTGCGCAGCATTCAGGGTATTCCGGGGGTGGTGACGGCCACCCGGGTCTGAGCCGGCGGCGGTCCGGGGCGCACGGAATCTGTATCTCGTTTGACGTGGCGGGGAAGCCCTGCTAAAAAACGGCCCGCCATGGCCTCGAACACACGTAAGACTTGGAA
>DATLVT010001029.1:0-17042 GCA_035577105.1 Polyangia bacterium | reverse complement strand
GGAAGGTTCAAGCGGCCCCCGTGCGGCCGCTGGATCTGATTCAAGGCGCTGCGACGCCCTGCCGACCAAGCACGAATCTTTTCCAGATCACCTCACCGCGGCCGCGTGAGGGCCGCGTCCCCGCCGAGGCTCTGCCCCACGACTCCTCGCCCTCGCCGGAAGGAATGGAGCGGCTTCGCCCGCAAGATGTGACGAATCATGAGAGGTTAAGGCTAGGGTGACCCCAGGACGTTGCGGGCGATCACCATCCGCTGGATCTGGCTGGTGCCTTCGTAGATCTGTAGCAGCTTGGCGTCGCGCATGAGCTTCTCGACCGGGTACTCCTTGGTGTAGCCGTAGCCGCCGAAGATCTGGACGGCGTCGGTGGCCACGCGCATGGCCGAGTCGGCGCCGTGGGCCTTGGCATAACTGGAGACGATGCTGTCCAGCTTGCCGTTGTCGATGGCCCAGGCCGCCTTGTGACAGAGCAGGCGCGTCGATTCATAGGCGATGGCCATGTCGGCCAGCATGAACTGGATGGCCTGGTGCTGGGCGATGGGGACGCCAAAGGTCTTGCGCTCCAGGGCGTAGGCTCGTGATTCTTCCAGGGCGCGGCGGATGATCCCGGCGGCGCCGGCGGCGATCCAGGGGCGGGTGCGGTCGAAGGTGCGCATGGCGACCTTGAAGCCGTCGCCCTCGGGGCCGACCACGTTGGCCTTGCCGACCTTGACCTCCTCGAAGATGACGTCGGTGGTGTTGGAGCAGCGCTGCCCCATCTTGTTTTCCTTCTTGCCCACCGACAGGCCCGGCGTGGCGCGGTCGACCACGAAGCAGGTGATCCCCTTGTGGCGCTGGGTGCCTTCCTCGCGGGCGAACACCGTGTAGAAATCCGCCATGCCGCCGTTGGTGATCCAGCGCTTCTGGCCGGTGATGACATATTCGTCGCCGACCTTGCGATAGCGGGTCTTCATGCCGGCCACGTCGGAGCCGGCGTCAGGTTCGGAGCAGCAGTAGGCGGCGAAGATCGGCTTGGCCAGCAGGCGCGCGAAGTAGGTCTTCCGCTGCTCCTCGCTGCCGGCCAGGATGATGGGCATCGCGCCCAGCATGTTGCCGGCCAGCGTGGTGTTGACGCCGGTGCAGCCGACCGAGATCTCCTCCAGGACCAGGCTGTGCGACAGGCAGCTCAGGCCCAGGCCGCCATATTTTTCGGGGATCTCGCAGTTCATCAGCCCTGTCTCGAACGCCTTGTCGCAGATGGCGCGCGGGAAGGTTCCCTCCTCGTCCAGCTGACCGGCGACGGGAATGATCTCCTTGCGGGTGAATTCGCGGGCCGTGTCGATCAGCTGCTGCTGCTCGTCGGTGAAGTCAAAGCTGGGCATGAGGTCTCCTTCCCCTTTCCGTTTCCGTATTCAGGCTGCGATCACCATTCAAGCGGCCGGCTTGTCGGGGCCGGCGCCGCCGCCGGTGCCGTCGCTGTTACCACCCTGGGCGGCGGCCGCGGCCTGACGGGCCGCCTTGCGGGCGGCGCGCTCGTCCGCCTTGCGCTGCTCGAAGGCGAAGGCGTCGCGCGTGGCCTTGGAGCCGAGCATGAAGCCGATGGCGATCCCCAGGACGAAGATCACCGGGATGTAGATGAAGTGCGAGGACGGTGGAACGCCGATACCGAGGGCCAGAATCACCGGCGACTGGCCTCGCGTGTGGCCGCGGCGCCGCCCCCGTCCAGCTTGCGGCGGAGCTCGTCGACCTCGCTGTTCACCCGGTTCAGGCCGCGGGCGACGTAGACGACGTAGGCCAGCACGGCGACCCAGATGAACCCGTAGGCATAGCCGACGAAGGGGACCGCCGGGATCTCGTCGGCGAGGCGCCCCTCGACCTTCTGAAATTCCTGGGCGGCCGCCAGGGCGGGCGACAGGAGGACGGCCAGGAACAGCGCGGCCGCTGCGCCGGCCACGGCCATGCGGGTCTTTCGGACTGCTGTCGTCATCGTCTCGCCTCCAGAAGGTCTTCCATTTCCAGGCGCAGCTCGCCCAGGGCCGTGCGCGCCTTTTCCAGGCGCATGCGCAGCGCCAGCAGCAAACCCCACACCAGCATGATCAGCGCGAACGAGGCCCAGAACGCCGGCCGCATGCGCGGATCCAGCGACGGCACGACCGTGGTCTGCGGGTGAACGGTGCGCCAGATGTCGACGCTCTTGTAGACCAGCGGCACGTCGACGGCGGCGAACAGCGCCAGCGCCGCTGCCAGCCGCTTGCCGCCCGGGCCTCCGTAACGGCGGGCCAGCATGTAAGCGATCATGATCAGGAACAGTAACAGCGAGCTGGTCAGCCGCGCGTCCCACTGCCAGTAGACGCCCCAGGCCTTGCGCCCCCACAGCGGACCGCTGACCAGGACGCAGGCGCCGAACAGGACCGCCAGCTCGCCGGCCGCCGCCGCCACCCGGTCGCCGCGCACCGAACCGCGGAACAGATAGGCGACGCTGCCCCCGGCGCAGGTGAACGTGGACAGAAACAGCATGATCGCGCAGGGGACGTGGAAGTAGAAGATCTTCTGCACCACCCCCATGACCGGTTCGATGGGCGCCGACACGATCAGGCCGGGCACGACAAGAAAGCCACCGATGGCCAGCGCGGCCATCACCGTCATCGCCAAACCGGCGCCGAGAGATCGCATGGGCGCCCCTATACTACCTAAAACCGCGATATTGTCCGTCGCCAGGAAACGATCGTGAGCGACGACGCCCATTTTTCTGCCTTTCGCGCCGTGCCCCGCACCGGCGTCATCTATGTGACGACCGAAGCGGCCAAGCACGGCTTTCGCGTGGGCGATCCGGCCTGGTGCAACCTGGGACAGGGGCAACCCGAGACCGGGCCGCTGCCGGGCGCGCCGGCGCGCATTCATGACCTGACCATCGACGTCGACGATCAGGAATACGCGCCCATCCCCGGCATCTGGGAGCTGCGCGAGGCCATCGCCGATCTGTACAACCGCCTGTACCGGCGCGGTCTGCCGTCGCAGTACACGGCGGAGAACGTCAGCGTGTCGGGGGGCGGGCGGGCCTCGCTGACGCGCGCGGCGGCCAGCCTGGGGCACGTGAACCTGGGGCATTTTCTGCCCGACTACACCGCCTACGAAGAGCTGCTGGACATCTTCAAGGCCTTCACCGCCATCCCCATCCTGCTGGAGGGCGAGCGGGGATACGCCTTCACCGTCGACGATCTGCGCCGCGAGGTACACGGGCGCGGCCTGTCGGCGCTGCTGCTGTCCAACCCCTGCAACCCCACCGGCAAGCTGGTGCAGGGCGACGAGCTGCGCCGCTGGGTCGAGCTGGGCCGCGCCGAAGACTGCGCGCTGCTGTTCGACGAGTTCTACTCGCACTACATCTGGAGCAGCCGGCCCGGGCACCTGCCGGTGGAGAGCGCCGCCCGCTACGTCGAGGACGTCAACACCGATCCGATCGTCATCTTCGACGGGCTGACCAAGAACTGGCGTTACCCCGGGTGGCGCGTGACCTGGACGGTGGCCCCGCGCAACATCATCGAGGCGGTGGCCAGCGCCGGGTCGTTCCTGGACGGCGGCGGTTCAAAGCCACTGCAGCGGGCGGCCATCCCGCTGCTCGCCGACGCCCACGTCATCGCCGAGACCAACGCCATCCAGACCGCCTTTCGCGAGAAGCGCGACCGGTTGCTTTCGGGGCTGGAGCGCCTGGGGATCCGCTGTGACCGCGCGCCCGACGGCACCTTCTACATCTGGGGGCGGGTCGACGGCCTGCCGCCGCCGCTGAACGACGGCATGGGGTTCTTCCGGGCCGCGCTGGAACGCAAGGTGATCACCGTCCCCGGCGAATTCTTCGACGTCAACCCGGGCAAACGCCGCAGCCAGCGGGCCTCACGCTTTCGGGCCCACGTACGCTTCTCCTTCGGCCCGTCGATGGCCTCGCTGGAGTCGGCGCTGGGCCGACTGGAACAGATGATCCGCGGCGCCTAGGGCCGCTGGTGCATTTTGCGGCGTCCGCCTCCTCCGCGTGGGCGGGGCCTGTCGCTGCAGGAAACCTTCCCCATCGGGCCGGTTCGCCGAGGCCGCGTTCGAGATTCTAGAGATCGCGAGCTGTGTATCCGAAACGCAGAGGGACAACGGCCCCGCCGAACCGTCCCGCTGTGGCCCCTTCCTTCCGCGCCGCCCCCCACGCTACGTCGGCTCGCTCGGGGCCAACTTTGCAGACTATCGATTGAAACCTGAGGAGACAAAAGTCGCTCGAAGATCCGTCACGGTACCAAGCAGGCATCTTTTCCCGCTCACCTCGCTGCGGCCGCGTAGGGGCCGCGTCCCCGCCGAGGCTCTGTCCCACCCTCCCCGCACCTCGCCGGAAGGAATGGAGCGGCCTGCTATTCGCCGGCCGCCACCGGTTCGAACGCCCACAGGCCGACGGTGACGAAGATGACGTCCAGGGCCACCAGGAACTGCGTCCAGAACTGCGCGCCGTCGAGGTCGGGCGTCAGCGGATCCAGAAGCTGGCTGGTGCCGCGCGCGCCGGCGATGACGATGGGGACTATGATGGGATAAAGCAGGGTCGACAGCAGGACGTCGCGGCTGCGCGAGCGCAGCAGGGCAGCCGAAAAGACGCAGCCGGCGGCGGCGAAGCCGACCGTTCCCAAGCCCAGCAACACGCAGACGCGGCCGACGTTGGCCAGGACGCCACCCGCGAACAGAAAGCCGCACAGCGCGGTCAGCACCGCCTCGACGATCACCATCAGGGTCACGGTGGCTGCCAGCTTGCCCAAATAGATGGCCCCGCGTGGGACCGGCGACAGAAGCAGCGAGCGGATGGCTTCTCCCTCGCGCTCGCGCTCGAAGGTCCGGCCCAGCCCGACCGTCCCCGAGACGATGACGGCGATCCACAGGATGCCGGCGGTGACGGAGGGAGAGGGGCGGGCGTCGCCGACCACGAAGGCGAAGCTGAAGATCAGCACCACCACCACGGCCAGGAAGGCCATGGTCAGCAGGATCTCGCGGCTGCGGAATTCGATGCGCAGATCCTTGGCGGCGATGCGGGCCACCTGGTGGAAGAAACCGGCGCCCCGTGTTTGCCCTTGCCGAGGGTCAGCCACGGGTGCGCTCGCGATAGATGTCCCGCACGCTGACGGCGTCAAAGCCGCCCGGGCGCGTCTCGTCGAAGACCACCCGCCCGCGGCGCAGCACGACCACGTGATCGGCGATGGGGCCGGCCGCCTCCAGGTCGTGCGTCACCAGCACCACGATGCGGCCGGCGGCGCGTTCGGTGCGCAGCTCGCCGGTCAGCCAGTCGGCGCCCGCCGGATCCAGCGCCGAGGCCGGCTCGTCGAACAGCAGCAGCGTCGGCTCGTGCAGCAGCGCTCGGGCCAGGGCCAGCCGCTGCTGCATGCCGCGCGAGAACGTTCGCACCGGCGCGTCGCGATCGGCGTCGGCCAGACCCACGCGCGCCAGCATGCCGGCCGCGCGGGAGGCGGCGTCGGGCACGTCGTAAAGCTGGGCGAACAGGTTCAGGTTTTGCTGCGCGTTCAGATCGCCGTAGACGCCAGGGTCGTGACCGACGTACCCGATGCGCGCCCGGGCCAGAGACGTCCGCGACAGCGTCTCGTCATCCCAGCGCAGCCGCCCGGCGGTGGGCGCCACCAGCGTCGACAGGATCCCCAGCAGCGTCGATTTCCCCGCGCCGTTCGGGCCCAGCACGGCGCTGACCTGGCCAGGCGCGAACGTCGTCGACACGTCAATCAGCGCGCGTCGCCCGTCGTAAACCTTGCCTACGTTTTCAAGGACCAGCCCGCTCATAGAGCGCGCTGCTCGTCCAGCGCGGCCAGATCCTGATAGATCGCCTCCAGCTTTGAGACAAGCTGGTTGCGGCGCTCGGCGACGGCGGCGCGATCGTCTGCGGGGCGCCGGTTCTGCTCCATGGCCACCAGCTCCGAGAACAGCGCCTCGCGCCGGTTGGCCAGGCGCTCGCGCTCGTCGGTGGTCTTTCGCACCACGGTGCTGGGCCGACGGGCGAACACGAAGGCCGCCGCGATCAACAACAGGGCCAGCGCGCCCGACACGAACCGCCCGGTGCGGTCGGTCGACGGAAGACCGCGCACGGTGAACGTCATCATCTTGCCGGCGCCGATGGCCTCCACCGGCATGACCCAGTACTTTCGGCCGCCCAGCTCGCGCGCCTCCGGCGTGCCCACGCCCGGGCCCGAGACGGTCATGCCCGGGATCTGCTCCGAGATCACCGTGAAGGCGGCGATGCCGTTCGGCATCGGCTGCTGGAATTCGCGGGTATCACCTTCGTAAGGCAGCACGAACCCCAGCGTGACCTCGTTGCCGGCGCTCTTGGCGTCGACCTGACCCAGCGCCTTCTGGGGCGTGATGGGTCCATACACCGCCACGCCGTGATCCTTGCGGATCTCCAGCTTGCGATCGCTCGGCGCCACCTCGGCGCCCACGAAACCCTTGGGCAAGGGAATCTCCACGGCGCCGGGAGCGGGATCGAACAGCTTGTCCGACCGATTCTCCAGCGGGAGGATCTCCATGAACTGCAGGTTGTCGTTCCGCATCTGCAAGACGACGCGCGCGCCCTGGCCGATGGTGACAGCCGACGGATCGCTGGTGCGGCCCAGGGCGTGGATCTCGGCGCGCAGGCCGCCTTGCTCAGGCATGGTGAAGGGCTGGGTGCCCAGGCGCATGCCGCGGTAGTCGATCACGGCGGCGTAGGCGAAGCCCTGGCCGGTGGCCAGGTCGGTGAACTTCGCGGTCCCCGCTGCGTCGGAGGTGGCGCGGTGGACCTTGATCTGGCTGCTCTTGTCGACGGCGCCCAGCACCAGCGGATAGTTGGCGATCGGCTTGCCGTCCTCGTCGGCCAGCTGCACCACCAGCGTCTTGGTGGGCAACGCTGGATCGGGATTGGCGCTGCCGGTGGCCACGCCCAGGGTGAAGGTTCCTTCGGCTGCACCGCCGCCCGCTGCTGCACCGGCGCCCGCCGCGGCGCCGCCCGCTTCTCCTTCGGCTCCGGGCGGGCCCAGGCCAGAGATCAGCATCAGGCGCACGCCGCCCTCGCCGGGCATGGGGAAGCTTTCGGTCTGCAGGCGCTCGCCGTCGACGGTGACCTCGGCCTGGAACTGCTGGTCGGGGGCGATGCCCTCAAAGACAGCGCGTCCGCTGGCGTCGGTCTTGGCGGTTCGCTTGCGCAGATCGCCGCCGGCGTTCTTGATGATGGCGGTGATGTCCACGCCGGCGGCGGCGTTGGCGGGCGTCTTGCGCCCGACCCGCACGGTGACGGTGCCGGGCGGCATTCCCCGGTCGGGCAGCGGCTTGCCCGAGATGGCCCGCAGGTTCGGCATACCCCCGCCGCCGCCGCCCATGGGCGCTTGCGCGTTCACGACCGGCGGGCGAACCGCGCCGGCCAGCGCCAGCAGGGCCGACGCGACTAGGAGGATCTGGCCAGTCTTACGCCGCATGATTTACAAAAATGCGCATCACTGTCGTTGACGGTGTTGCAGGTCGGGCAGCCCGAGGTGGAAGGGGAAGAGGCACTGGAATGGGAAGCGGCTGTCGGCGCCGACACGGGCGTCGTCGCGCTCGCGCTCGCTGTCGCCGACGCTGACGCCGTCATCGGGCTGGGCGCCACCGGCCCGCCGGCCTCGGCCAGCGCGTACAGGCGGTCCTTCAGCTCGCGTTCGATCAGCTGCCGGTAGTTGTCGCCGGCTTCCAGCTCGCTGATGAGGCGCATGGCGCGCGCTCGATAGCGGCCGATCATGTCGCGGTAATCGGGCTCGGCGATCTTGCGCATCTGATAGTCGAGCTCGATCTCCTTGATCGCCTTCAGGACGATCTGCTTTTCCCGCTCCAGCTCGCGCAGTCGTTGCGGCGCGCGCGGGGCCAGTGCCGCCGCCGGCGCCTCGGTGCGGGTCAGCGGATCGATCACGCGCCACAGGGCCATGCCCGCCAGCGCCAGCGTCATCCCGCCCAGACCCAGCATCACCAGCGGCGGACCCATGCGCATGCGTTCCACGAAGACGCCATAGCCGATGGCCAGCGCCGCCGATACCGAGGCGAGCAGCCATCCGGGGACACGGCGCCGCCGCCGGACGGCCGATGGTGGCGCCGGTGGCGCGGCAGTGGCGTCGCCCGCGGTAACCGCGGCGGCTTTCGTCTTGGCAGTGGGGGCTGCGGGCACGATGGGACCGAACCTAGCTCAATCTCGACGAATCAATCCAGGTTTCGCAGCTCGTCGTCCAGTTTGTCCTGAAGATCGGGGTCGGCGTTCAGCGCCGCGCCCGCGCCCGGGCCGGCCGGCGCCGCCGTCGGCCGCCGAGACATGCGGTAGGCCACGTAACCAAGGCCACCCGCCGCCAGCACCCCCAGGCTGTAGGGGAGAACCCAGATCAGGCGGTTGAACCCCTTGTCGATGGGCGAGGCCAGCGCGATCTGGCTGCCGTACTTGGTGATGAAGAACTGGATGACGTCGTCGCGCGTCTTGCCCTCGCCAAGGAGGTTGTGGATGGCGATGCGATCCTGGGCGGCGTGTCCGCACCCCTCCGAGGCGCACTCGATGAGGTTGTGCCGGCACGACCCGCACTGGCAGATGATGTTGCGCACCAGCCAGTTTTCGTCCGGCCCCTGCGGCGAGGGCGGCTCGCCGGCGGCGCTGCCCATCTCGGCGGCCTGCGCATGCCCGGACCAGCCAAGGGTCGCCGCGCCGCCCAGCCCGGCGGCCAGCAGCAAAAGAATACCGGCCACGCCCGCCGTCGAATCGGAGACACCCGACCGGGCCCCCGCTCGCATCGTCAGCCGCTCCAGGACCGATTCGGGCATCAGGGCGATGCCGGTCCCGATGGCCAGCAGCATGAACCCGAACCAGATCCAGTCGACCACGGGATTGATCACCACCTTCAGCGTGGCGTTACCCTCCGCCAGGTCGTAATTGCCCAGCGTGATGTAAAGGTCCTCGGCCGGCGACCGGCGAATCGCCACCTCGGTGGTCGGCTCGCTCTCGTGGTTGCGGAAGAACCACTTGGCCGGCCGCAGATGGTCGATGACCTTGCCGTCGACCAGCGCGGTGATCTCGCCGGTGACCATCTCTTTTTGGCGGTCCTCTTCGTGGGCCAGCCGATCGAAGCGGACGGTGTACCGACCGACCTTGGTCTCGCTGCCCGGCGCCAGACGGACCTCGCTTTCCTTCTGGTACGCGGTGCCGGCGAAGCCCAGGAACATCAGCACGATGCCGACGTGGACGATGTAGCCGCCATAGCGTCGCTTGCCGCGCAGCACGATGCCCATCAGGGCCGACACCACGTCCGACCCGGTGTTGCGGCGGCGGATGGCCACGCCGCGGGCGAACTCCTGGGTGATGGTCGTCGAGACGAAGGCGCAGAAGCCGAAGCAGATCACCGCCGCCCACGACGTCTGCAGCCCGGCGGCAAAGCAGATGCCCACGGTCAGGGCGGCCGCCGACAACGGATACAGGAACTGAAACCGCAGGTGCGACACCGTGGCCTTGCGCCAGGCGATCAGCGGACCGACGCCGGTCAGAAACAGCAGCGTCAGGCCCAGCGGCACCATCCACTTGTTGAACACCGGCGGCCCCACGGTGATGCGCTGGCCCAGCAGCGCCTCCGACAGCGTGGGGAACATCGTCGCGAACATGATGAAGAACGCCGAGAACAACAGGATCCAGTTGTTGACGGTGAAGGCCGCCTCGCGCGACAGCCAGGAATCGAACGTGGCCCGGGCCCGCAGGTCAGGCAGCCGTTTGATGACGAATCCAAAGCTGACGATCAGCGTGATGGCCATGAAGATCGTGAAGATCCAGGCCAGCGTCGAATCCTGACCGAAAGCATGCACCGACTGCACGATGCCCGACCGGGTCATGAACGTGCCGAAGATGGTGAGGAAGAACGTCAGGATGATGAGCGTGACGTTCCAGATCTTCATCATCCCGCGTCGCTCCTGGATCATGATCGAATGCAGGAAGGCGGTGGCTGTTAACCAGGGCAGAAAGCCCGCGTTCTCCACCGGATCCCAGCCCCAGAACCCACCCCAGCCCAGCTCTTCGTAGGCCCACAGCATGCCCAGGGTCAGGCCCATCGACAGGAAGAACCAGGCGCCCAGCGTCCACTTGCGCACCGACGCGATCCACGCGTCGTCGAGCTGGCCCGAGATGAGCGCCGCGAGGCCGAACGCGAACGGGATGCTCATGCCGACGAAGCCCGTGTACAGCGACGGCGGGTGCGTCACCATGTACGCGTTTTGCAAGAGCGGGTTCAGCCCCTTGCCGGCGGTGGGGATGTCGGTCAGGTACGTGTCGAAGGGGTTCTTGTGAAAGACGATGACGTACAGAAAGAAGTCGGCGATGGCCATCAGGATCATCACCACGTACGGCAGCAGCTCGCGGTGGCGGTTGCGGTTGGTGTACACGGCGATGGCCGAGAACACCGACAGCAGGAACACCCACCACAGGATCGACCCGTCCAGGCCGCCCCAGTACGCGGTGATCTGGTAGAACAGCGGCGACGCGGCGTCCGAATAGCGGTGCACGTACTTGATGGAGAAGTCGTGCGACACGAACGAGTAGACCAGCGCCACCGATGACAGCCCCAGCACGCCGGCCAGGGCATAGACGCCGGCCCGCGCCGATTCGATGAGGCGACGGTTGCCGCGTCGGGCGCCGATCAGCGACGCGACGCCCGCGTAGGTGGCCACCACCAGGGCGATCAATAGCGTGAGTGTTCCGAATGCCGCCATGTTGAACCGAGCCCTTCAGCCCGGACCTGATCCGGGCGACTTGCACGTCGTGAAACCGTGCGAATGCCTTGAGCCACGCAAAGTTAGCATAGGCGTTCCCGCACGCCCACGCTTGAACGCGAGGCGGCTCAGATACCGGATGCCCGTGCGGGCGGGGTGGGCGGGGGCAGGATGGGGAGGGCCTTCAGCTTGGCCTTCAACAGCGCCCGGAAATCCGCGGCGCCGGTGCCTTCCAGGGGGACGTCGATCCACTGCAGGGCGGGGCTGCCGTGGGCCAGGCGCTTGGCCTTCTGGGCCACCGGCGACAGGGCAGGCCAGTCCACGCCGGCCATCGCCGCCGGATCCAGCGCCACGATGCCCAGCAGGCGATCCTGGTGAATCATCATCGAGCAGACCGATTGCTGCCCATCGCGCACGTACCGATAGGCCCAGCCGGTCTTGGGACCGTAAAAGAACAGCTCCTCGGCGACGCCTTTCTGCTTCTTCAAGAACCCGCGCACCATCTCGAAGCGCTTGCCCACCGCCATCGGCAGGCGGGCGGCGAACTCGGTCTCCGAGGGCGCCTGGTTCTTCTTGGGGAAGGCGACCTTGACGATCTTGGTGGCGGCCTTGGCCGGCTTCTCGGGCTTCGCTGGCCTGGGGGGCGCGGCGGCCTTGGCGGCCTTTTCCTTCGCCGGGGGCGCCTTCGCCGGTTTCGCGGGCCTTGCCGTCTTGGACGACTTCTTGGCGCCTTTGGAAGCCATGACCCGCGTCTGACGCTCCTAGGCCGAAAGGCCGGACTTTGGCGCCGGCGGCTTGTTCCGGTTCATCACCCAGCTGATCATGCCCGGCAGCAGCGACACGAAGATGATCACGATGATCACCTTGTCGATCTGCTTGGTGATGGGCGGATAGACCTTGCCCAGCGTGTATCCCAGCATGGTCATGCTGAACACCCAGCCGATGCCGCCGAAGATGTTGAACGACAGGAACCGTCGATAGTTCATCTGCCCGATCCCAGCCACCACCGGCGCGAAGGTGCGCACGAACGGCATGAAGCGGGCGATGATGATCGTCTTGCCGCCGTGGCGGTCGTAGAACTCCTTGGTGCGCAGCAGGTGCTTGCGCGAGAACAGCAGCGACTGTTCGCGGTTGAACAGCTTGGGACCCGACTTGGCGCCGATCCAGTAGCCGACGGTGTCGCCAGCGATGGCCGCCGCCATCACCGCCAGGTTCAGCCAGACGATGTTCAGCAGCGGCGTCTGCTCGGGATTGGCGCTGGTGCAGAACAGCCCGGCCGTGACCAGCAAGGAATCGCCAGGCAGAAAGAAGCCGATCAGCAAGCCGGTCTCCGAGAAAATGACCGCGACCAGCGCGATGAGGCCACCCCAGCGGACGATCCCCTGCACGTCATAAATGCGGTGAAACAAGTCGATAAGCTGTTGCATGCGATCCCTTCCCTTGGCCCGTCGCCGGGCCTGCCGCGCGCAGCACTTTGTGCCAACTGGCCCGGTTTGTCACGTTCCGGACGTCAGGGGATCTCGACGGTGACGTCGCCCTGACTGACGCGGGCCTGGCAGGAGAGCCGGATCTTGGTCAGGAAGTAAACGTTGCCCAGATGCCGCCGCTCGTCGGGGTTCAGCGGGGTGAGGTGCTCCTCGCCCGCGACGATCTTGACGCGACACAGGCCGCAGCTGGCCTTTCCCACGCACGAGGTCGGGATCTTCATCCCGGCGCGGCGGCCCACCTCGAAGATCGAATCGCCGTCGGCGCAGGCCACGCGCAGACCGTCGGGGATGAAGGTGATGGACGGCATGGTGTGGGCTAAGAGGTTTCCTTGCTCCCGCCCAGCTTGACCACGGTGTTCCATTCCTGGGCGGTGACCGGCTGCACCGACAGACGGCTTCCCTTGCGCAGCAAGACCATGTCTTTCAGCGCCGGGTGCTGGCGCAGCTCCGGCAAACCCACCGGGCGCTTGAACACGCGACCCAGCTTGACGTCGACCATGTACCAGCGCGGCTCGTCGGGCCGCGCCTGCGGGTCATAGTGATCCGAGTGGGGATCGAACTGGCTGGCGTCGGGATAGCCGGCCCGGACGATCTCCGCGGTGCCCACCGCCGCGGGCGGGTCGGCGCTGGAGTGATAGAAGAGCACCCCGTCACCCACGCGCATCTGGTCCCTGATCAGGTTGCGGGCCTGGTAATTCCGGACGCCGTCCCAGAACGTGGTCTGGGCCGGCGCCGCTTGCAGATCGCTGATCGAGAAGGTTTCCGGTTCCGATTTCATCAACCAGTATCGCCGCGCCATGTTTTGTGCGGCGCAGTCTAGGCCAGATCGAAGACCAAAACCTCTGCTTCGCCAGACGGGTGTCCGGCGGCGGTCAGCTCCAGGGTGGCCTCATTTTGAATCGCGGCCCCGTCCCCTTCGGACAGCGTGTGCCCGTTCAGCACCAGTCCGCCGCGAGCCACCTGGACCCAGGTCGAGCGGCCCGCCTGCGGGTGAAACGTCAGCCGATCCGCGCCCTGCAGAATCCCGGCGTAGAGGTCGACGTCCTGATGAACGGTCACCGAATCGTCGCGTCCATCGCGTGACGCCACCAGGCGCAGCCGTCCGCGCTTGTCGGCGGCGCTGTACGACTTCTGTTCATAGCCGGGTGGCAGTGAACGTTTCTCGGGCAGGATCCAGATCTGCAGGAACCGCACCGGTTCGCTGCGCGAGCCGTTGAACTCGCTGTGTCGCACGCCGGTGCCGGCGGTCATTCGCTGGACGTCGCCGGGACGGATGACCGACCCGGTGCCCAGGCTGTCCCGGTGTTCCAGCGAGCCATCCAGGACATAGCTGACGATCTCCATGTCGCTGTGGCCGTGGGTCGGAAAGCCGCCTCCGGGGGCCACCCGGTCGTCGTTGATCACCCGCAACGATCGAAAGCCCATCGCCGACGGATCGTAGTACTCACCGAAGGAGAAGCTGTGCCGGCTGTCGAGCCAGTCAATCCGTGTCGTGCCCCGTTCCGCCGCTGGTCTCACCTGGATCATGTCCCTCGTCCTTTCGTCCGAACTGGGATGCTACCCCTCCAGCAAAAGATCCGGACGCGGTTCGCGTTGACGATCTGAAATCGGCGCTTAATCTTGAGGTCTGGCGTGAGGCATATCGCCCACGTCGACATAACCCGCGGGGAGCTGATGGCCTCCGCGAAAGGAGAGAGACGATGCATCCAGGAATGATGTACTGGTGGAAGTCCCGTCAAATGGCCGGGGGTGGCGACGGTTGCAGCCCGGCCGGGTGCAGTCCCGGCGGCGCGCCGCAGGCGTGGCGGGGTGGCGGGGGAGGGGACGAACGCCACGCCGGTGGCGGCGATGAGGGGGACGGGGAGTTCGGTGGGGGCGCCTTCGGGGTGCGGCGGCCGCTGCGTTTTCTGGCCTACAAGCTGGAACTGGACGAGCGACAGGTGGGCGAGCTGGCCCGCATCCTTGACGAACTGAAGACGGAAAGGGCCCAGGCAGAGGTGGATCGCCGCCGCACGCTGTCGGCCTTCGCCGACGCCGTCGGGGGCACCGCCTTCGACGACGCCCGGGCCAAGGAAGGGGCAGACCTGAGGGTGGCCAGCGCCCAGCGCCTGCGCGACGCGGTGACCAAGGCCCTGGGGCGGATTCACGCCCTGCTGGACGACGATCAGCGACAGCGGCTGGCCTACCTGATCCGGACCGGCACGCTCGTTCTGTAACGCCGCCAAGGCCAAGCTGATCAAGCAAGCTGATCAACAGAGACAGGCGGGATCGCCCGCTGGTCGTTCGCGGCGGCGGCGCCGGGTCGCGCCGGCGCCGCTGTGGGCGGCCGAGATTGGAGGACGACAATGAACGCTTTGGAGAGACAGCCAGTCGACGATTCGGACCTCGCTCGACGGCGCGAGGATCAGGTCCTGGACAGTTATTCGCAGACGGTGGTCTCCGTCGCCGAACAGGTGAGCCCATCCGTGGTCCGCGTCGACGTCGAGGGAGCCCCGGAGCCGGCGGGTCGGCGCCGGGCCCCGCGCCCTGAGGGGGGGCCGTCGGGAAGCGGGTCGGGATTTGTGTTCACCCCTGACGGCTTCGTGATGACCAACAGCCACGTCGTCAACAAGGCGCGCAAGATCGAGGTGTCGCTGCCCGACGGACGTCGCTTTCCCGCCCACCTGGTGGGCGAGGATCCCGACACCGACGTCGCCGTCCTGCGCGTCTACGCGCCGGATCTGGCGGCGGTCTCGTTCGGTGACTCCTCGCGCCTGCGCGTCGGCCAGCTGGCCATCGCCATCGGCAACCCGTACGGGTTCGACGTCACGGTGACGGCGGGGGTGGTCAGCGCCCTTGGCCGATCCCTGCGCACCAAGACCGGCCGGTTGGTGGACGACGTGGTCCAGACGGACGCCGCGTTGAACCCGGGGAACTCGGGCGGACCGCTGGTCGACGGGCGGGGCCGGGTCATCGGCATCAACACGGCGATGATCATGCCGGCCCAGGGGATCTGCTTTGCCATCGCCATCAACACCGCCAGCTTTGTCATGGGGCGGCTGATTCGCGACGGCCACATCCGGCGCGCCTACATCGGCGTGGCCGGTCAGAACGTCCCCCTGCACCGGCGGGTCATGCGGTACCACGAGCTGGCCACCGAGAGCGGCGTCTTTGTCGTCTCCGTCGAGCCGAACGGCCCGGCGGCCGAGGCGGGCGTTCGCGAAGGCGACCTGATCGTCAAGTTCGGCGAGACACCCATCGCCGGCATCGACGACCTGCACAAACTGCTCACCGAGGAACGCGCCGGCGCGGCGACGGAGTTGACGGTCATCCGGGACATGCGGGACAAGCAGCTATTGAACGTCACCCCGACGTTCCGACACTAGTTGGGCGGCGGCGCTGGCCGGGCGTGCATCGCCGCAGGCTCCGGGATATTCTCTCGGCCAGTGCCATGATCTCGATCCAGCTTGCCGCCAACCGTAAAACGCGTCCCCAGGACTCCGAGCTGGTCTTCGGCCGGCTCTTCACCGATCACATGGCGGTCATTGACTATGAAGAAGGGCGCGGCTGGTACGACCCACGGATCATTCCCTATGGTCCGTTGACGCTGGACCCAGCGGCGGCCGTGCTGCATTACGGGCAAGAGCTGTTCGACGGGCTCAAGGGGTTTCGCGGCGTCGACGGGCGCATCCGCCTGTGGCGGGCCGATCGTCACTGCCGGCGCATGGCCGAAGGCGCGGGCCGGCTGTGCATGCCCAGCATCGACGTCGAGCTGATGCACGAAGCCTTGCTGGCCTTCGTGCGCACCGACCGTGATTGGGTTCCGGGCGCGCCGGGGACGGCGCTTTACATCCGCCCCACGCTGATCGCCACCGAACCGTTCCTGGGCGTGCGGCCCTCAAAGAAATATCTTTTTTTCATCATCGCCTCGCCGGTGGGCGCTTATTCGGGGGAAGCCTTCAGTCCGGCGCGCATCTGGATCGAAGACAAGTACGTGCGCGCCGCTCCCGGTGGCCTGGGTGCCGTCAAGGCGGGCGCCAATTACGTGGCCAGCCTGCTGGCCGCCGAGGAAGCCAAGAAGCGTGGCTATGCCCAGGTGCTGTGGACCGACGCCGTCGAGCACCGTCACCTGGAAGAGGTGGGTACCATGAACCTGGTGGTGCGCATCGAAGACGAGTTCATCACGCCGGCCCTGGACGGAACCATCCTGGGGGGCGTGACCCGGGATGCGGTGATCACCCTGCTGCGCGAATGGGGACATGAGGTGACCGAGCGGTCGCTGGGCATCGACGAACTTCTGGTCGCTCACAAACGGGGGACCTTGCGCGAGGTGTTCGGCTGCGGCACGGCCGCGGTGATCACGCCGGTCGGCGAGCTGGGCTGGAAGGGCGAGCGCCTGGTGGTCAACGGCGGGCAGGGCGGGGAGGCAGCGCGTCGTCTTTACGACACGATCACGGCCATCCAGTACGGTCGGCAGCCGGACAGCCACGGCTGGATCACAATCGTCGAATAGCGAAACGGCACGAACGACCGGGGCTTGCTTTGGCCCAGTCGTGCTAGCATGGCGGCTCGGCCGGCGGTGTGGCGGACAGGTGGGCTTGCTTCGACGTAAAGGGGCGGCCGGATTTTCAGCCCTGACGAGAACCCCATGGCTAAACCCGCGCTTCGCCCGATTCAGCTCCTGGCGGCGTTTGTCGTCATTGGCGTCACCGGCGTCGGTTGCATGGAACCGCTGTCGATCAACGATCGACACTGTCCGTGCTCGGACGGGTATATCTGCTGCAAGTCGACCAACATCTGCCTGGCCCCCGCGCAGAGCTGCCCGCTGTTCGAGGCCGTCGT
>DATLVT010001028.1:0-9905 GCA_035577105.1 Polyangia bacterium | reverse complement strand
CAGCCGGGCCAGACCGCCTTCTGAGTCCCGTCTGACCACCGTTCAATAGCGCGTTGACCTGTCGTCCCCCGGGGGCGACAATAATGCTGTCGCGCCGTCGGGGAAATTGGCTGGCGCGACTGATAGTTGCTACGATTTCGGTGGTCGCCTGGCCACGCCGCCCTGAGCCCCCGAGGAGTACCCATGTCGGATCGTTCCGATCGCACCGATGACAAACGCGCCCCGCGCCGCATGCCGCTGCTGCCGCTGCGGGACATCGTGGTGTTTCCTCACATGGTGGTGCCCCTTTTTGTAGGGCGCGAGAAATCCATCAGCGCGCTGGAAGAGGCCACCGGCAAGGGCGGGTACAAGGAGATCTTCCTCAGCGCCCAGCGCAAGGCCAAGACCAACGAGCCGGTGCCGGACGACATCTTCACCATCGGCACGGTGGGGACCATCATCCAGCTTTTGCGCCTGCCCGACGGCACGGTGAAGGTGCTGGTCGAGGGGAAACGTCGCGCAGCCATCCGCCGGTTCACGCAGACCGAAGGTTTCTTCACCGTCGAGATCGAGGAGATGCCCGACGCCGTCGAGAAATCGGTGGAGCTGGACGCCCTCATCCGCGAGGTGCACGCCACCTTCGAGTCGTACGTCAAGCTGAACAAGCGCATCGCCCCCGAGATCTTGATTTCGGTGCAGACCATCGAGGACCCCGGGCAGCTGGCCGACACCATGGTGGGCCAGCTGCAGCTCAAGCTGGCCGACAAGCAATCCATCCTGGAGATGGACGCGCCGTCAAAGCGCCTCTCCCGCCTCTACGAGCTGATGAAGGCGGAGATCGAGATCCTTCAGGTGGAGCGGAAGATCCGCACCCGCGTCAAGAAGCAGATGGAGAAGACGCAGAAGGAGTACTACCTCAACGAGCAGATGCAGGCCATCCAGAAGGAGCTGGGCGACCGGGACGAGTTCAAGAACGAGCTGACCGAGCTGGAAGAGCGGGCCAAGCAGAAGAACCTGTCCAAGGAGGCGCAGACCAAGGTCAAAAAAGAGCTGAAGAAGCTGCGCATGATGGCGCCGCTGTCGGCCGAGGCGGCCGTGGTGCGCAATTACGTCGACTGGGTGCTGGGCCTGCCCTGGGGCGAAAAGAGCGAAGAAAAGCTGGACGTGGTCGAGGCCGAGCGAATCCTGGACCAGGACCACTATGGCCTGAAGAAGGTCAAGGAGCGCATCCTTGAGTACCTGGCCGTCCAGGCGCTGGTGAAGAAGCTGAAGGGGCCGATCCTGTGCCTGGTGGGTCCGCCCGGCGTCGGCAAGACGTCGCTGGCCCGTTCCATCGCCCACTCCACCGGACGCAACTTCGTGCGGCTGTCACTGGGCGGCGTGCGCGACGAGGCGGAGATTCGAGGCCACCGCCGCACGTACATCGGCGCGCTGCCCGGAAAGATCATCCAGTCGCTGAAGAAGGCCGGCACGCAGAACCCCGTCTTCCTGCTGGACGAGGTCGACAAGATGTCCACCGATTTCCGCGGCGACCCGTCGGCGGCGCTGCTGGAGGTGCTGGATCCGGAGCAGAACGCCACCTTCAACGATCACTACCTGGACCTGGACTACGACCTCAGCGACGTGATGTTCATAACCACGGCCAACTACCTGCAGGGCATCCCCATCCCGCTGCAAGACCGCATGGAGATCATCCAGCTGCCCGGGTACACCGAGTTCGAGAAGGTTTCGATCGCGGAGAAGTACCTCATTCCCAAGCAGAAGCGCGACAACGGCATCGACGCCGTGGCGGTTGATTTTCCCGAAGACACCGTCCGCGACGTCATTCACTACTACACGAAGGAGGCGGGGGTTCGTAATCTCGAGCGCGAGATCGCCACGGTCTGCCGCAAGATCGCCCGCGACGTGGTGGCCAAGAAGGTGGTGCCGGGCGCCGCGGCCGCCATGCCGGACGCTCCCAGCACGGCGGTCGACGTCAAGATCACGCCCAAGCGCTTGCCTCGTTATCTGGGCCCGCACCGATATCGCTACGGGCGCAAGGAAGGCGAGGACGAGATCGGTCTCGTCAACGGCCTGGCCGTGACCATGTACGGCGGCGACCTGCTGGCCACCGAGGTCTCCATCGTGGCGGGCAAGGGCAAGCTGGTCCTGACCGGCAAGCTGGGCGACGTCATGCAGGAGTCGGCGCAGGCGGCGCTCAGCTATGTGCGTTCTCGAGCGCCTTCGCTGGGGCTGGAGCGCGACTTTTACAACCGGGCCGACATTCACGTGCACCTGCCGGAGGGGGCCATCCCCAAGGACGGTCCCTCGGCGGGCATCACCATGTGCACGGGCGTGGTCTCGGCGCTGCTGCGCGTGCCGGTCAGGCGCGACGTGGCCATGACCGGCGAGATCACCCTGCGCGGTCGCGTGCTGGCCATCGGCGGTCTCAAGGAAAAGATCCTGGCCGCGCATCGGTCGGGGATCACCACGGTGATCATGCCCAAGGAGAACGCCAAGGACCTGCGCGACATCCCCAAGCGCGTGCTGAAGGCGATGCGCCTGGTTCCCGTCGACCACATGGACGAGGTGCTGCGGGTCGCGTTGTTGCTGCCGAACCCGGAAGAGTTCCTGAAGGAGAAGTCGGTGGCTGTCGACTGGCGGCAGCCGATCGAGCGGCGCGAGCGCGAACGGCGCGACGAATCGGCCAAGTTCCCGGTGGCCAGCGCCGTGCCGCCGCCCGGCGCGACCGGCGAGAGTTCGCCCAGCGCCGACGAGGGGGGGGAAAAGCCGGACGACGGCGATCGCCCGCGCCCGCCCGAGCCGGGTGGCTATCCCTTCCCGCAGCCGGCGATCCGCGAAGAGTAGGGCGGCGGGCGTGGCGGGTGCCGCCCGCTGATCAGCGCTGTTTGGCGGCGCCGCTGGCGGTGTTGCCCTGGGCGTCCATCATGGCGCGGAGCCAGCGGGCCATGCGGGCCTGATAGCCGGGGCCCCAGCCGCGGTTGATGTGCCTGACGACGCCGGTGCCGTCGACGATGAACGTGGTGGGAAAGCGATCCTGCCCCCAGCGCTGGGCGTTGGCGGCATTTCGATCCAGCACCACGCGCGCCGCCCTGGGGGCCGGCCAGGCGGCCAGGAAACGCCGCACGGCGGGGGGCTCCTCGGCCACGTCGACCAGCAAGACCGTGACGGCGTCACCGAAGGTTTGCGTCAGGGCGGCCAGATCCTTGTGCGCCTGTTTGCAGGGCTGGCACCAGGTGGCGAAAAAATCGACGACCGTGATGTGCCCGGTCAGCGTGGGGGGCGCCATAGGTTTCCCGTCGACGTCATCGACCGCCAGCGCGGGGGCCGCGTCGCCGATGGACGGGCGCGGCGACGAGACCCCTTGCGCGATCAGCGTGAGCAGCGGCAACGCGGCGGCGATCGACATCGCTCAGGGACTGTAGGGGTGTCGGCGGTGGCGTTCGACAGTGCGTTCCTGAACCAGGCTTCGATTCTCGAACAGCTTGATCAGGACGACGCCGGTGATGAACCCGCCGATGTGCGCGAAGACCGCCACGCCCGACGAGACGTCCGCCGCACCGACGACAGCTGGGGCAGGCCGGTCAGCAGTTGCAGCCCGAACCACCACAGCAACATCGCCCAGGCCGGAATGGGGATGATGCGGATGAAGATGATGAAGATGAAAAGGACATTCACGCGAACGCGCGGGTAAAGGATCAGGTAGGCGCCCAGCACGCCGGCGATGGCGCCCGAGGCGCCCACCATCGGCACCGGCGACGCTGGATTGACCATGACCTGGCCGACGGCCGCGCCCAGACCGCACAGCAGGTAGAAGACCAGGAAGCGGAAGCGCCCCATGCTGTCCTCGACGTTGTTGCCGAAGACCCACAGGAAAAGCCCGTTGCCAAGGATGTGTCCCCAGCCGCCGTGCAGGAACATCGACGTCAGCGGCGTCAGGTAATTGATGGGATCGCGGTCGATGATGCAGGCCATCCCGTTGCCGAGGGGGATGCCGGTACCGACGGCGGCGCGCCCGGTGATCTCGCCGGGCACCAGACCCAGGTTGCAGACCATCATCGACAGGCGGTTGGGATCGACCCCGGCGCCCTCGCCGAAGATCCAGACCGCGCCCATCAGCAGCAGAAGGCCGATGGTCACCACCGGCACGCGCATGGTCGGGTTGTCGTCGCTGATGGGGATCATCTGGGGTTGGGTCCGGCCGGGCTTCTGTCGTAGATTACCGCACTGCCAGACCGGAGGAGTGGCCGAGTGGTCGAAGGCGACGGTCTTGAAAACCGTAGCGCGAAAGCGCCGGGGGTTCGAATCCCTCCTCCTCCTCTTCGCGCGGGAGGGTGCTGCTGCACCCCCCCGCGGGCCCCCCCGGGATGCGACGAGAGCCGGGTCCGGATCCTGCTCGGCATACGGTGTCTCCGGCGGGCAGAGCCCGCCTCCGATCCGAGTCGGAACCATTCCCTGCCTCTCCCCGCTGGGCGGGGAGAGGCCGACGAGCCGGAGGCTCGGCGGGTGAGGGGGACGGACGTGGCAAAAGCGGGGGGGCTCGATCTCTGCAGCATTGCTTGTCTGTCTGGCAGCGAACCGTGCTAAAACCCCGCTCGCAGTTTGGAGAGGTGGCCGAGAGGCCGAAGGCGGCGGTTTGCTAAACCGTTATACGGACCAAAATCTGTATCGAGGGTTCGAATCCCTCCCTCTCCGCAGAGCGCTGGCTACGCTCACCACGTGGAAGGGGGCCGATGCCCCCTTCCACGGGCCATCCCCGGCGCCTCTCGCACGGTGAGCCGAGCCGGCCGGGCAGAGCCCGACCTCCCGGCTGAATACCGGCGCTGGGGCAGCGGTGGCCCAGCCATTGCGTAAGGAGAGAGGACACGCCCTGCATCGTCGCGGCGACGCGATTTTTCGCGCGCTGGAGCGGAGGGTGTGGTCACCAGGGACGGAGACTGTCCCCCCACAAGAGGTCTGAATTGATGTCAGCAAACAAGATCGTCCTCATCGTGGCCTGCGCCGCTTCGGCGGCATTTTCCTGTGTCGGCGGCGATCTGTCGGGTGAAGGCGATGGCACTTCTGGCGGACTGATCTCGGCAGGCGTGGACGTGATCACCGTGGTCAGCTCGGGCAAGTGTCTGGATGTGGTCGGCGGCAGCCTCGTGGACGGCGCAGGCATCGAGCAGCGCGATTGCGACGGCGGCACGAATCAGCAGTGGAACCTGCGCAGCGCCGGGAGCGGCGTCTGGGAGATCGCCTCGGCCAGCAGCGGCAAGTGCATGGACGTCAGCAAGATGAGCCTCCTCGACGGCGCGCACATCCAGCAGTGGGCTTGCCACGGCGGCGACAACCAGCACTGGAAGCTGAACGCCGCGACCGGCACCCAGGTTCAGGTCCAGAGCGTCAGCAGCAGCAAGTGCCTGGACGTGACCGGCGTGAGCATGGCCAACGGTGCTTTGCTCCAGCAATGGGCCTGCGGCGGTGGGGCGAATCAACGCTTCACCTTCGCGGCGCTCCCCGCGGGCGGCGGCACCGGCGGCTCGGGCGGCAGCGGCGGGGCGGGCGGCAGCGGCGGCGCAGGCAGCGGCGGCGCCTCGGGCGGTGCGGGCGGCACCACGCCCGGCGGCCCCTTGACCGGGGCTGGTCACATCAGCATCCAGCACCAGGGCAGCACCTTCACCTTGTTGCGCGACGGGCAGCCGTACTTGATCAACGGCATCGCCGGGGGCGCCCACCTGGATGTGGCTCAGCGGAGCGGCGCCAACTCGCTGCGCGTTTACAGCTCGTCGGGCGCGGCCCGCTCGCTGGACAGCGCCAAGGCCAGCGGGATGACGATGCTGCTGGGCATCGGCCTCGACAGCAACCCCGCCCAGTACACGAACGACACCTTCAAGAACGCCAAGCGCGCCGAGGTGGCGACCCTGCTGTCGCAGGTGAAAGATCACCCGGCGCTGCTGATGTGGGCGCTGGGCAACGAGATCAATCTCGGCGCCGACACGCAGGCTGCCTGGCAATTCGTCGACGAGCTGGCCACCACCATTCACCAGCAGGATCCCAATCACCCGGTGATGACGGTGATCGCCGGCGACAACGCCACGGCCATGAACCACATCGCGCTGTGGGCCCCGCACATCGACGTGCTGGGGGTGAACGCGTACAAGCGGGCGCCGTTTGTCGACGGCGTGGTCAAGGGATCGAACTTCGCTGGCCCTTACGTCGTCACCGAATTCGGACCGACCGGCCACTGGGAATCGACCAACACCAGCTGGAACATGCCCATCGAACAGGTCAGCGGCGACAAGGCGCTGGCGTATCAGCAGCGTTACCAGGCCATCGTCTCGCACCGCGATCGGGCGCTTGGTTCGTATGTCTTCCTCTGGGCGCAGAAAGAAGAACGCACGCCCACCTGGTACGGGATGTTCCTGGAGAACCTCCCTGCGCTGCCCCTCAGCGGCGAATCCTGCCCCACCGTCGACGCCATGGCCTTCTCCTGGTCGGGGCGCTGGCCGGCCAACCGGGCGCCGACCGTCAGCGCGCTGACCATCGACGGCAAGAACGCCGACGCCAGCGTCACGCTGACGGCGGGGCAGACGGTCCAGGCCCAGGTGACCGCCACCGAACCCGACGGGGACGCCATGAAATTCATCTGGGAGATCCTGCAGGACACCGATGTTCAGGGCGGCTCGTCGTCGCGGCCGCCCCGGGTGGGGACGCCGCAGACGGGCAACGCGCCGACGCTGACAGTCAGCGCCCCCTCGACGCCGGGACTCTATCGCCTGTACGTGTACGTCCTCGATGGGAAAGGCCACGCCGGGACGGCGAATCTTCCCTTTCGCGTCAACTGACGTCGCATCGCTTCATTTGTCGAATCATTAACTGAAAAGTGTCGGTATCGGTGCGCGAAGGTGTTTCTTTGTCATAGACTGTGACTCTTGAGTATGGGCCGAACCGCGTCAAAACGCGGTGTCGCGACATTCGGTTTGGTGTTGTTGGTGGTGGGGGTGGAATGCAGCGCCACTGGTGACAATGAACCACCGTCGCCGGGCACTGCCGGGGCGACGACAGTGACGTTCACCAACACGCGGCGCCTGCGCCGGCTGAGCAATCGCGAGTACAACAACGTGGTCCGCGATCTGATCGGCGACACGTCACGACCCGCTGATAGGTTCTTGCGCGATTCGTACCCCAATGACTATGACAACGGCTCTGTCAGCTTGACCGTGCAAGCCGAGCAGGTCGAGGCGTACCAGAACGCTGCCGAGGCGCTGGCTGCCCAGGCGGTGGCGTCGCGGTTGCCGCAGCTTCTGGGCGGGTGCGACCCCGGCGCGCAGGGCGCCGACGCCTGCGCCGAGGCATTCTTCTCGTCGTTTCCGGCACGCGCCTACCGGCGCCCGCTCTTCGCCGCCGAGGCGCAGCGACTGCGCGACATCTTCGCGCTGGGACAGCAGGGCGGCGGGGGTCTGTCCGCGGGCATTCAACTGGTGCTGGAGACCATCTTCCAGTCGCCGCAGTTCTTGTATCGCGAGGAGCTGGGCGATGCCGATCCGGCGTCGATGCCGGCGCCGGGCGTGGTGCGCCTCACCGACTATGAAGTGGCCTCCCAGCTCTCTTTTCTGCTGACCGGCACGCTGCCGGACCAGGCGCTGCTGGCCGCCGCTGACGCCGGCCAGCTGCGAACCACCGACGATCTGCGGCGCGAGGCGGGCCGCCTGCTGGGCACGGCTGGCGCGCAAGAAACGCTGCGCGCGTTCTTGCACCAGTGGATGGCCACCGATCGCCTGGCTGTCACCAGCAAGGATCCGGCGATCTATCCGGCGTACACGCCGGCCTTGGCGGCGTCGATGGCGGGCGAGCTGGATCGTTTTTACGACGCCGTGGCGTGGGGGACGGCCGGATCGTTGCGCGAGCTCTTCACGTCGACGCAATCGTTCGTCGATCAGCCGCTGGGGGTCTTGTACGGGGTCGACGCGCCGTCGATGGACTTTCAGGCGGTGACTCTGGATCCGGCCGTTCGCACGGGCATCTTGACCAGGGCCGGCTACCTCACGGTGCACGCCGCCAGCGACAGCTCGGGGCCGGTCTCGCGGGGCGTGTTTCTGCTGGACAAGATCCTGTGCGCGCCGCCGCCGCAGCCGCCAGCCAACGTTCCGTCGGCGCCGCCGGCCGCCCAGGCGATCGCCGACCACCTCACCACCCGCCAGCGTTTCGAACAGCACGAGGCGACCCCCTTCTGTCGTTCCTGTCACCAGATCATCGACGGCGTCGGTTTTGGCTTCGAGGAGTTTGACGGCACCGGCGCGTACCGCACGACCGAGAACGGCGTGGCGGTCGATCCGGACGGTACCTTGTTGGGCAGCGGCGATGTCGATGGGCCGTACAGCGGCGTCTCTGCGCTGGCTCAGCGCCTGATCGACGGCAAACGATTGCCCCAGTGTTATCTGCGGCAGGCCTACCGTTTCGCCATGGGGCAGGTGGAGACCCCCGACGACCAGGCGCTGTTCGACGGGCTGTCGCGCCGCTGGGGCGTCGATTCACGGATGACGGACGCGCTGCTGTCGCTGATCGCCAGCCCGGTGTTCGTGCAAAGAACCACCCTGGGCGGAGATTCACCATGAGTTCGAGGACGGGCAGCAGCGGCGCGCGGACGCCGGGCAGCATCAGCCGGCGGCGCGCCCTGGCCGCGCTGGCGGCCATTCCGGCGCTGGCCCCGCTGGCGCGCCGGCTGCGCGCGGAGGGCCTGGCGCCACCACCCAAACGTCTGGTGGTCTTCATGCAGAACAACGGGACGCAGCAGGCGAACTTCTGGCCGACCGGCGTGGGCGCCGACGGAAATCCCATCATGAGCTCGCCGATCCTCGACGCGCTTTTTCACGCCGCCGACGGCACGGACAACGGCCTGGCCGCCAGGTCCAACCTCATCAAGGGCGTCTTCGTGCCCAACGACGCCAACGGGACCAACGGCAACCAGCACGACATGGGGTTCGCCCGCATGTTCACCGGCGAAAAGCTGGTGTCGAAGGGGGGCTCGCCCTGGGCGGGCGGTCCGTCAGTCGATCAGATCCTGGCCGGCCAGAACAAGTGCGAACCCCTGACCCTGGCGGTGCTGGCGTCTTCCATCGAGCCGACGCCCAAGCCCGGGTTCGATCACCGGCGTTCCTTCTGCTATCGAGGGGCGGCCACGCTGAAGTACCCGCTGGTCGATCCGCTCCGTGTGTATCACAAGCTGTTCCCCGACGTCGGCACGGCGATGCCCTCGCGCCAGCGCCTCTTGCTGCGCCAGAGCGTGCTGGACGCGGTGGCGGCGAACGCCTCGGACGTCGCCGCCCGGCTGGGCAGGGACGACGGGCAGAAGCTGGATTATCACCTCAGCGCCATTCGCGACGTGGAGACGCGCCTGAGCACGCAGCTGGGCAAGGCACCGCCCGCCTGCACGACGCGCCCGGCGCCCCCCAAGGACTTCACCGCCCGCGACGCCAACGCCGAGGTTGACGTCGACACCTACATTCCCGAGATGGTCGACAACATGATCGACCTGGGCGCGGCCGCTCTGGCCTGCGACCTGACGCGCATCGTGACCATCCAGCTGGGCTACGGCGGCGGGAAATGGAATTTCTGGTGGAAGGGGATCAACATGAATTGCCACGACGACGTCGCCCACCGCGACATCGGCGACGCCGGCGGCGATCCGGCGAACACCGAGCGCGTGGTGCTGATGAACCAGTATTACGCCAGCCGGGTGGCCCGCCTGGCGACGGCGCTGAACGCCATCCCCGAGGGCGCTGGCACCATGCTGGACAACACGCTGATCGTCTGGGCGAACGAACTTGGTCGAGGCGACCACAGCGCGAAGAACGTTCCCATCGTCCTGCTGGGGATGGTGGGGGCGGGGATCCCCGCCGGTGGGCGGGTGATAGACGCTGGTGAGCAGGTGTTCAACCGGCTGG
>DATLVT010001027.1:0-14944 GCA_035577105.1 Polyangia bacterium | reverse complement strand
GCTCATGGGGACGGTGGTGCCCTCGCCGCTGGCGCCGAAGTACTGGATGCGATCGATCGAAGCGGTCGGGCATTCCATTATGGGCGGATAGCTGGCGTCTGGATCCAGCGCGGAACCATCGCCGCCGCCGGCGTCCACGGCCGGTGGGCCGTCGGTGACGACGGCGCCGCCGCTGCCGTTCCCGCCGCCACTGCCGCTGTCGCCGCCACTGCCGCCCAGCGCACCGCCGCTGCCCGTTGCGCCGCCGCTGGCGCCGCTGCTGCCACCACTGCCGCTGGTTCCACCCGAACCTGTCGCGGTGGCGCCGCCAGAACCTGAGGGCGGTCCGCCCACATCGCTGGACGCGGTGCAGGCACCACCCAACGACAAGGCCATCCCCAGCAACAGGGCCGTCGTCAGGCGGCTGACGGGGGAAGGACCGGGGGCCACCAATGGTTCACCATTTTTCCGGCTTGCCATGGTTCCTCTGTAGCCTGGGACCGTGCGAAGCGATCAAACGAACGGCCGCCCCGGGGATGTATGCAGAATGCTGCGCGGCGTGGCAAAGTGCCGCCATGGCTTCGTCGCTGATCTTGCATGTCGATCCATTCTGGGTGTCGCCCTACGCGTTCACGGCCTTCGTCGCGCTGAAAGAGAAAGGCGTCGACTTCGACGTGCGCACCGTGGATCTCAGCAAGGGGGAGCATCGCAAGGAACCCTATCGATCGGCGTCGCTGACCGCGCGCATTCCGGCGCTGGTGCATGACGGGTTCTGGTTGACGGAGTCCAACGCCATCGCCGAATACATCGAAGACGTCTTCCCCGCCCCGGCGCACCGCCGCCTTTTTCCCGCCGAGCCGCGCCAGCGCGCCCGGGCCCGCCAGGTGATGGGTTTCGTCCGGTCGGACATCGGCGCCCTGCGCGAAGAAAGGTCGGCGGAGACGGTCGTCTACAAGATGCCGGTGGCGCCCCTGTCCAGCGGGGCCCAGCGCGCCGCCAGCAAGCTGACGGAGCTGGCCGGCAAGCTGATCGCCGGCGCCAAGGAGACCGTCTTCGGCGAATGGTCCATCGCCGACGCCGATCTGGCCTTCGCCCTGCACCGCCTGATCAACAACGGCGACGACCTCCCGCCCGCCGTGCGCGCCTACGCCGAGACCCAGTGGGCCCGCCCGTCGGTCCGCGCCTATATCGATCACCCGCGCGAACCGTTCGTACCGTACGCGTATTGAAGGGCCCCTCGGAGGAACACGACGCCCGTGATCCCTCAGAATCCATCCACGGTGAATCGTGAAACCGACTGCGCCACGGAGCCGGACTGGGCGGCATCCTCGGAGAAGGAGCGCAATTCGCTGGTGGTGACGTTCGTGACGAAGAACCGCCCCAGACCGACTTGCGAGAAAGCGATCGGGATCGAAGACCAATTCTGACCGCCCGTCAGCGCCAGGTCGGTGGTCCCGTTGGCGTCAAAATCTCCGGCCACCAGCTGTTCCGTCCCGATCTGACTGGAGAACGAGTTGAACAGCGCGTTGTCGCTGTTGGTTTCATTGAAGATGGTGAAGGCCGTCAGTTTTCCAGGGGACATCGCGAAGCTTCGGTTGATGTCTCCGTTGGTTCCGTAGGCCACGGGAATCGACGCCCACCCCAGGCCACCGGTCAGAGCAATATCGCCCAGTCCATCCCCGTTGAAGTCGCCGGCGACGGCTTTGACCCCCGGCAGCGTGGACCAGACGTTAAAGTCGGACACCGGGCTGCCTCCGTCGTAGGTGGTCGGGACCTCGACAGGAGCGCTGAAGGTGCCGTCGCCTTTCGAAAACACGACGACGATGAACGACCGCGGAGAGGGCCTCCTCAGTCCCAGCAGCGCCAGATCGGTCAAACCGTCCGCATTGAAGTCGGCCGCCAGCAGCGCGGGCCGCGCGTTGCCGCTGCGGGCTATGTATCCGTTGAATCCATTGTCGGCCTTGTTGGTCGACCACCAGCGGCCTTGCGCATCGCCGGTAGAGAAAGCCACCGGGATGGTGTTCCATCCGGCGCCGCCAACCATCGCCAGGTCCGAAATGCCGTCACCGTTGAAGTCCCCCGCCACCGGCGGGAGATGGAACTGGCTGGCCGCCACCGTGAAATCGAAGCCCTGATCGAGACCCGGCGGAGCGGGACTGGCGATGATGCCCTGGTTGGTCGCACGCCAGGAGGAGAAGCCTCTGGACCTGGCAATGGGAATGGTCAGCCACCCGCTGGGGCCGGTGATGGCCAGATCCCCGAACCCGTCACCGTCGAAATCGCCGGCCAGTATGGAACGAAAGGACGAGGGATCTTGCGCAAAGGCCGTCCAGCAATTCGGGCACTGCGCAGCATCGTCGGTGAGAAAGGAGCTGAGGAACGAGAACGTTCCCGATCCCGTGTGGTCCGTCGTTCCATTCGAAATGGCGGTTCTTATCACGCCGCTGTTCAAACCCGACAGCGTCACACTGCTGCCGGCGTCGGGATCGGCAAAGAGGCCACCGATGGTCCTGCCCGGAGCACCAACCGTGGCTCCTCGGCATTGGTTCGAGACGTTTGACCACATCGGCTGAACCACCGTGCTGTTGCCGACACTGTCCTGGATGGTGACGGACGTACCCGCACAGAGGTCGGCAATCTGTCCGGAAGATGACGACGGCCCGTTGCATGACTGACAGATCCCGTCCGGAGAGCAATTACAGGACTGAGTCCGGTTTTCCCAGCCACCGTTGTTCGGGTCAGTCAGCGCCTCGATCAGCTCGTGAGACTCCGAGACCGTCACAGCGTCGAGAGGCCCAGCACCGATCGCGCAGTTCATCTGGCACGGACCGGCCGATGCGTCAGGGATCGCATACCAGCTGACGACCTGACCGTTCTTGAAGGCCGTGGTGTTGTACGCGCAAGCGGAGCTTGCGGCGCCGTCACAAAGAAAATGACCGTTATTGTCGAATGGCAACCTGGGTGAGGTTGCCGGACCGAAGTGGATGGCATAGACAGCCGCCGACGTGCCGCCGTTCGGATCCTTCGGTACGCCATTGCCGATCTGCCCCACCAGTATCTTGCCGATGTTGGACGAACTGAAATCACAGGTGTTGCTGGTGATCGTGACGCCGTCCACGGACTCCAGCTGGTGGGGGGTGTGGTACTGGCTCTGGATCCATCCGTAATAAGAGCTGAGGGAGACCGTCCCGTAAAAATTCTGAAGCTGGGCCTCGGTGACGGTGGGTTTGTCGTTGCCCCCGCAGCTGGTGTTGGTGTTGTTCCAGTAGATGGGCACGATACGCAGGCTGTCATTGAAGCCAGCGCCTCTCTTCGGGCCCGATTTGGTCGGATCCAGGGTGAGGTGGTTGCGCCGACGTTCATATTGCGCGTGGCCGGCCGTGGTGTGGACGCTGACGAGGCCGAACACCAGAAGACATGCCGTACGAGTATTCATGCGATTTCTCCCTTCGACCGGGCACAAGAAACGGTCCCGGCTCCATGACGGAGGTTTGGAGAAGTTGTCGCAGAAATCTTTTGGGCGCCGAGGGGATGGTCGGACCGATGTCCTAAGGGCCGTCCGCGCCGGCGTCGCCGGTACGCAAGGGACGACTGGCCACGAACAGCCGTTCCCCCTGCGCCGTGTTCTGCGCAAAGTACAGGTCGCACTGGTCCGCGGACAGCCAGCCGGGCGAGTCAGAGCCGTCGGTGTTCAGCTCGGTCACGTTCACCACATCGTCAAAAGCAGCATCCTTCGAAGCGCGGGTCGCCATCCAGATGTCCCAGCCGCCGCGCGCGCCGCCGTCCGGCCGGTTCGAGACGTAGTAGATGGTCAACTCGTCGCTGGAGACCACCGGGCGGGCCTCTTCATAGTCCGCCGTGTTGATGCCCCGGACCGGCAACGACTCGCCGAAGGTCCCGTTTTCATCGACCGTCTCGGCGCGAAAGATGTCCAGCCGCCCTGAGCGGGTCGAATGAAAGTACATGACCCGGCCATCGCCGGAAATGCTCGGGCCGCCGTCGTGGATCTGCATGCCCACGGGGCTGATGGTCAGCACCTGTTCGGGCGGGTTCCAGTCCTTGCCTGGGGCCACGCGATCGGCGCGGTAAATCTCCGTATTATAGTCAGTGCGGTTGCTCTCGAAGTAGATCGTCAGCTGATCGGCGGTCAGGCTGGGACGCTGATCGGTGAGAGCGCCTTTCAACGAATTGATCAGGCGCGGTTTGGTGAAGGTGCCGTCGCGGGTGGGCCGCGTCGTGGTGTAGATGCCTACCGAGTCGATGCGGTTGCTGGCGAAGTAGAGGGTCAGCTCGTCGGGCGTCAGGTGAGCAGTCTCGTCGTGCGAACCCGGGACGCTTTGCAGCCCGTCCAGCGGGCGGATCCTTTCGAACGGCCTGGTGCGGTCGCATGGCCGGGGCGGATAGGGAGACGACAGGACCGAACCGCTGTCGATGCTGTCCGGGACCGCGTCGAGCGGCTGGTCGGGCTCGACCTCGGAGATCGTCGTGGCGTCGGAAGCGTCCGCGACATCCCTGGCCACGTCCATGTCCGGCGGCGCCTCGGAATCGTCGGGCGGCAGATCAAACGGAGGCCCGCCCTCCGCCAGGTCGGCATCAGGCGCTTCGGGCCGCATCGTCTCGGGCACGGACGAGCCATCTCCGTCAGGGGCCCGGTCAGCGCTGATGTCCGGCCCGGCGTCGCGTGCCACCTGGCAGGTCCCCATGCACACCAGTCCGCCCCGGCAGGGGTGGCTGTCGTCGCAAGCGGTGCCCGGCCCGTGCTCTTCGCCGCTGTGACAGCCGGCGGCGCTCAGCAGCGCCGCACCGATCAAGGCCAGCAGCCGGGGAGCGTTCGCGCCGATCCTCGTGAAAGATGCCAGACTGGACACAACCGATCCCGCCGCCACCATACTAAGGCCCGCGCGTCAGTGGCAAGAGTCGCCGCGATGGGGCGCGAGCCCATCACGAGCCTCTTTAGGCTGACCGTCGAGCCTCCTCGGCCCTGCGACGGGGCGCGCGATTGCGCCCGGATACGACCTGGCTATTCTAGGCGCTATCACTGGCCCGAGAGGGTCGGGCGATGTCGACCTCCGATGCCCTCCACCGGTGCTACTCCTGATCGTGCGATTCGCGCTCAGCCGGCGACGCTGGGCGGCTGCCCTGCCCCCGAACAGTGGCTGCGCTACCTGGATGCCACGGCGTCCTCGCCCTCGCGCGAACAGGTGGAACGACACCTGGACCATTGCTCTAGCTGCCGGATCGTCCTGGCGGAGGCGGCCAGGGACAACTTCATGTCCGCCAGCACCGCCACCGAGGCTGCCCCCAGCGCCCGCACGCTGGTGCTGGGCGAAAAAATTGGCGAGCGATACGAGGTCCGGCGGTTCATCGCCAAGGGCGGCATGGGCGAGGTCTACGAAGCGTTCGATCTGGTCTTGCACGAGGTGGTGGCGCTCAAGACGTTGACCCTGGCCATCAGCGATCAACTGGACGCGTACGAACGGATGCTGACCGAGGTCCGGGCGGCGCGCCGGGTGACCCACCCCAACGTCTGCCGTCAGTTCGAGTTCGGCATCCACCGGGCCGCCGGCCGCGACCGCGAGAGAGTTCCATTCTTGACCATGGAGCTGATGGAGGGTCGTACGCTGGCTGCGGCGCTGGCCGCCGACGGCCCGCTGACGGAGAAGCGGACGCGGCAGATCCTGCGTGACGTCGCCACGGGCCTGTCGGCGATCCACGCCGCCGGGATCGTGCATCGCGATCTCAAGAGCGAGAATGTCTTCCTGACCACGGGCGCGGATGGTGCTCCCAAGGCCGTGGTGATGGACTTTGGCGTGGCGCTGGCGCCCAGGACGGTCCTTGGTCGGGACGCCGCCGGCGAAGGCGAAGGTCTGGTGGGAACCCTGGACTACATGGCGCCCGAGCAGATTCAGGGTCTGCCTGCGTCGCCGGCGTCAGATATCTATTCCTTCGGGATCATCGCGTTCGAACTGCTGACGGGACGGCTGCCTTTTCCGCGATCGTCAACGCCCAGGACGGCAGCGCTGCGGCTGGGGGGAGAGACGCCGCGATTGCCGACCAGCATCCAGAGGGGCAGCCCGTGGTGCAACGCCTTGCTGGAAAAATGTCTGTCGCTGGATCCGGCGCTTCGTCCTCGCACCGCAGCCGAGATCGTCCAGATGCTGGACGAGGTCGGACGGCCCACCCGGCGAGCGGTCAAGGTCGGCGCCGCCGGACTGCTGATCGTTGGCCTGGCGATCGCAATGGCCAGAGGGGGCAGTTCCCCTGCGCCGGTCTCGCCCCGGCTGGTCCCCGGTCGCGCGGGGAAGGTGGGCCTGCCGGCGAGTGCCGAGGTCCGGCGACCGGCATACGCCGCGGAACCAACGTCTTCGCCTTCGCCACCGTCGCCGTCGCCGCCGCCGCCGCCGCCGCCGCTGAAGGCGACGGCGGCGTTGCCCCCGGACGTCCTGCCGCCGACGGCGATGGCGCCCGTCAAGCCTCGGCTCCGACGACCGCGATCAGGTGCGGCCAGGGCGACGGCGCCGTCGTCACCGGAGGCCCCTGCGTTGCCGGCGGCGGCCGGCCAAAGACCCCCGGCAAACATCGATCCGCTGGCGCCAGGACGGCCGCGACCCCGGCACCCGGATGACCTGGCCGATCCTTTCGCACCCGCTCCCTGACCCCGTTGATCATCATCCGCACCACCGATCATGATGATAAGAAGTTCCGTGGCCATGATTCCATCGAGCGCCCTGGTCGCCCTGCTCCTGCTTGCCGGCACTCCCGCGGCGCGCGCGAACGACGAGGCCTCTGCCGCGGCGAAGGGCAGTCAGTCGACGGACCCGGACGGCTTGCCGGAGGCGCGGCGTCTCTTTCGCGAGGGACAGTTCCTCTACGACCTGGGCGACTATGCGGCATCGATCGACCGCTTCCGGAAGGCGTACCAGCTCACCAAGGCGCCCGCCTTGCTCTTCAATCTGGCGCAAGCCAATCGATTGTCCGGCAACTGCGCCCGGGCGCTGAATCTGTACCGCACGTTCTTGCGAGTTGACCCCCAGTCCCCTTTCGCGGGCGAGGCCCAAAAACAGACCATCGAACTGGCCGGACGCTGTCAAGGCGTGGCCGGCGACGAACCGTCCTCCGCTGAGCCGCGCGAACCGCGGTCGTCCCCTCCGGCCCCTGCGCCGCCTTCGCTGGCCGTCAACGCCGCTTCCGCCGAGGGAACGAAGGAGCCGCTGTCCCTGCTGGCGCGGGAGGCAAGCCCGCCGTCAAAGAAATCGACGTTCCGCCTTCCGGGGTACGTCGCCTGTGGCGTCGGCCTGGCGACGGGCGTGGTCGGTGGCGCTCTTTATCTGTGGAATGACGGGCGCTATTCGCTCTGGAAAACCGAGGACCGTCGCCTGGCCACCGGACCTACCGCCGACGGCGGCCAGCAAGCCTGGGCGGCCAGCCAGTCCGAAAACGATCAGCGCCTGCGGTCAATTCAAAACGTCGATCGCGGGGTCCTGGTCCTCAGCGTGGTATCGGCAACGGCGATCGCGGCGGGCATTACCCTGCTGGTCCTCCATCGCCGCGCCGGTACGGACGCCGAGGTCGAGCGGCGCGCCGCGGGCCTTCCCGGCGGCGTTTCATTCTTCTGACGTCGCCTCACGCGCTGGCCAGAATCCGCGCCGCGCTGACCTCAATCTCTCCCTCCAGCATACGCACGATGCTTCGCACCTCGGAAGGAGAGGTGCCCCAGAGAAGCTTCGACCGTTTCTGGAATTGCTTGAAGATATCGGCGCGGACGCGGATCAATTGCCGGGCGATGGTGGCGCGGTGCTGGCGCAGGATGGCGCCGATGGCGTCGACGTTCAATCTATCGATGAGATGCAGGCGCAAGAGGACCTTGTCGCGGGCGGGGAGTCCGGCCAGGATCTCCTCCAGCAGGGCCTGCAGTCCAGAGCGGTAAAAGCCCTTCAAGACGTCGGCCTCCGGATTGCTCATGCTGGAGATATAAGACAGCGTCAATTCCGACCGGGCGGTGGGCGCGTCGTCGGGCCTGGCCGCGGTCAAGTCCAGCGCCGCCCGCACCGTCGTGACCCGAACGAACGCGCTGAGCGGACCATGTCCGGCGTACTGTCCAATGCCCGGCGTGGTCCCCGACAGCAGCTTGACGCGCACGGTTTGCTTCAGCTCATCCAGCGCATGAGGGGCCAGCGAAAACCGCGACGCGTACAGGGCGATCTTCGAAAGGTGCACCTCATCAAAGGTGGCCAGCGCCGGTCCGTTCCCTTCCGCGCATGCGAACGCCAGGAACAGATCTTCGGCTCGCGCCCCGGCCGCGGACAGATCGCCACCTAGGCCAGTCAGCCGGGTCAGGAACCGCTCCCGCGAAAGCTGAACCTCCGGCCACCTGGACGCGCCCGCCTGAAAGGCGGCGAGGGCGATTTCATCGGGAGTCATGCCATCGCTGACTCTATTTCAACGACGGCCTTTCGCAACCGGGTTACACCGCCGGGTGTGGCGCAAGTCACGCCCGGCGGTGGCCGACCGACGGGGCTAAGGTGACGTGATGAGCTGTTCGACGTAGGGAGCCGTACGCGTTTGTCCTGAGAAAAGAAAGCAGTTCACGAGAACCTTGCTGGACTCCCCCAGGTACCAGCTCGCTGGTTTACAGTACAGCCCACGGAACGTCGAATTCACAAAGACAGCTGACGCTCCCCACAGGGGGCCCGGTTCCACCTCCCCATGGTCGATGAAGTAGAACGATACGTCATCGGGCCTTGAATCAAAACCCATCGACAAGGTGCCCTCTGCATCACCTGGCCGAGGGGTCGACGACAAAGAAACAAAATTCCACAGTCGCGTGTAGTGAGCTTGCGCCGAGGGCAAGCCACCGTGTTGGCCTACCGTCACGGCGAACGCGGCGTCGGTGTCGCGACCATCGGTCGCAAAGCAGCCCACGCTCACCGTTCCGTCCGGAAGACAGTCGGTAACCTGGCAGTGGTTGTTGGATCCACAGGCGGTCGCGAAGGCTTGACCGTTGGTCCCGGAGAAGTTCTGGTGAAACTTCACCTGGTAGTAACCGGTGTCGATGCGACTGATCTCGATCGGGGCGCCGTCTTGATCTTGATGTGAATAGAACGACGCCACTGTCGGATTCGTCCCATCGGGATTCAACATGTACGAGTTCCTGCCTCTGAGGTAGTAGATCACGAACTGAGAGTCGGCCAGGGTGCCGTCGCTGGCGAAACACTGAACATGGGCGGTCACGTTTGGCAACCGTACTGTCAGGTGCCAGTCGACGATGTTGCAGTACTCACTGGTTCCCCATCCCAGGCTGACCACCTGGACATTCCCCAGGTCGGCGTGCCCCGTTGATAGTTTCGGGAAGACGACGGTGTACGAGCCCTTGCTCGTGTTCGTGATGATGATGCCGCTCCCGTCATGCGAATTGAACTGCGCATCCGAGACCACCCTCACTGTCGTCGGGTAGACGTTGGACGGTCCTGGATAGATGGGAGACACGGCCCATGCCATGGCAACGTCGGCCATCGCCGATGACGCCTCACCAAGAACAAACGCAACAACCAGCAATCGAATCATGATCCTCATGGCGCCTCCTGTCAGTGGACGAAACCGTCAATTGGTGGCGAACCGCGGGCTCAACACGCCCGCGGTCCGCGTTCCCAGGGATGCGTGCCTTCTTTTGGACCTCAGTAAGATCCGACCGGCTTTGCGCCCGGTTGCGTGGCGAAGCCCGGAAAGTCGTTGACCGACACGTTCTTCACATGGAAGGTTCCATCCCTTCCGTTCGAGAAGGCGACAGGGATGCTTCCCCAGTTGACCCCCCCGGTGAGAGCGATGTCGCCAAGGCCGTCATCGTTGAAGTCGCCCGTCACAGGCTTTGCGCCCGCGTGCGTGGCGAACCCTGGAAAATCAGCGACCGCCATGTTCGTGACACGGAAGGTTCCATCTTTCCCGTTCGAGAAAGCGACGGGAATGCTTGACCAGTTGGCGCCTCCCGTCAGCGCGATGTCACTCAACCCGTCCCCGTCGAAGTCGCCGGCCACCGGCACCGCGCCGGACTGCGTGGCGAACCCAGGAAAATCGGCGACCGCCATGTTCGTTACACGGAAGGTTCCGTCTGTTCCGTTCGAGTAGGCCACCGGAATGCTCATCCAGCCAGCACCCCCGACGAGCGCGATGTCGCCCCGACCATCGCCGTCGAAGTCCCCCGCCACCACTTTCGCGCCCGAGTGCGCGGCGAACCCAGGAAAGTCAACGACTGGCATGTTCGTCACGTCGAACGTGCCGTCACCGCTGGAGCTGGAAAAGGCCACCGGAATGCTGCTCCAGTTGACACCGCCGGTGAGCGCGATGTCGGTGCGCCCGTCACCATTGAAATCGCCGGACACCGGCGTCGCGCCACCATGGGTGGCGAACAGGGGGAAGGACGCCACTGCTTTGTTTGTGACGGTGAACCCGCCCAGCCCATCTCCGAACGCCACGGGAATGCTGCCCCAGTTTGCGCCGCCGGTCAGCGCGATGTCGTTGAGGCCGTCGCCGTTGAAATCGCCCGGGACGGGCCTGGCGCCGGTGTGCGTGGCGAAAGCCGGAAAGTCACTCACCGCCTTGTTGGTGACCCGAAACAGTCCGTTGTCGCTGGCAAGGGCCACCGGAATCGCCACCGGAATGCTGCTCCAGTTGATCCCGCCCGTCAGCGCTATGTCGCCATGCAAGTGTGGTTTTCCCGACACAAAGACGAATGTCGGCCACCAGCAATTCGTGGTGGAACACAGGTTCCCCGGGTGCCCGATGGCCGTGTCGTTGTGTGTCCACGAGACCACCGAAAAGACGGGATCGCGACCCAGGTGACCGACGGTGGCGGAGTTTCCACCCTGGGAAGCAAAATTGGAAATGTCATGCGTGCAGGTCGTTCCCACCAGCTTGCCGAACAAGATCCCTGAGGTCGAGAGGCTGTAGGTTCCCAGGCCGTTCTTGTTGTAGAGGGCGTACATGACCGCCGTGTGGCTGCAGTCGAAGCCGTCGCTGGTGACGTTGGGTCCATCGAAGAGCGGCGTGAAGGTGACGGAGTCGAAGAGTCCGTCAGCGCGAACGAAGGTCATGTCGCCACATCCCACGGAATCGCCTGTGGCGTGGGCTGGTCCGATCGTTCCGACGAACTTTAACTGGGCCGAGGCAGAGGTCCTGGTGACCGAGACCTGATTGGCGTTCAGCGTTGCCGAGCAGTCGGGCAAGGCTGGCGCATGGTTCTCAGCCATCGCCCGGCTGGGCAAGATACAGACGAGGGGAACCAAAAAGGCGCGCTTATCCATTGATGAACCTTCCTTCCATCGGGCTGTCCCAAAGACGCGGTCGAGACAGTCGTTGTCTTCTCCGTTCTCCGGGCTCTAGACGGCCGATCCGGGGTTCAGTCGCACGAAGAGTGCGATCGCCTGTCGATTGTTCCTGCGCCGACGGTTGTGGCCAGTGGCGCTCAGCCCCGCAGGGTCAGCCGACAGATCGGGCAGACGGATCTAGGTCGGGCGGGCCGTGAGCCACGCCACCGCGCGCTCTTCGGCCCAGAAGCGGGCCTTCCAGGGCCAGGGGCCGGAGATGAACGCGGCGTGGCCGCCCCAGTGGGTGGTGACGATCTCGACGTCCGGCGAGGCCACGGCCTGGGCGCGCCGGATCACGCTGACAGGGAGGAACGGATCGTCCTCGCTGCTGATGCTCAGCGTGGGGACCTCGATGCGCTCCAGGAATCGGATCGAGCTGCTCTTGCGGTAATAGTCGTCCGCTCCCTGAAAACCGTGCAGCGGCGCCGTGGCGGCGTCGTCGAATTGATAGAAGGTGCGCGCGGCAGCGATCAGCTTGGGCTGCAACTGCGACACCGCCTTGATGTGGCCGAACCGCGTGGTGACGTCCAGGGCCTTCGCCTTCAGCGTCTTCAAGAAATGGCGCACGTACAGCCGGCCGCGCCCCTTCTCCAGGTGGCGCGCCGCCACCCCCAGATCGTACGGAACCGAGATGGTGACGGCGCCTTCGATGCGGCTGCGCGCCCCGGCCTCGCCCAGATACTTCAGCAGCACGTTTCCCCCCAGCGACGTCCCCACCGCGTACAGCGGCTGCGACGGCGCGCGGGCCGTCAACGAATCGACGACAAAGCCGAGGTCACCCGTCTCGCCCGAATGATAGAGGCGCGCCGTCAGGTTCGGCAGCGTCCGCGCGTGATGCTCCGGATCGCGCGCGCAGTAACGGAAGTTGACGGCGGTGACGTCCCAGCCGGCCTGCGAGAACTGGCGCGCCAGCCCCTGAATGTAGACAGCGTACGAGCTGCCTTCCAGGCCGTGCAGCAACAGCACGCGCGGCGCCGCGGTGTCGACAGCGTCGACGTGATCCAGGACCAGGTCGTCGCCGTCCGGCGTGTTCATCACCTCGCGCCGGTACTTGACCTGACGGCGCGAGCGCCCGAAACGCCCCCACGTGGTTTGAAAATGAGCGCCCCGCGCCCACCAGGCAGCGCCGATCTCTTTGCTCATGATCAGCCGCTGGCCGCCGCGATGCCGGCGCGTCCCGCGCCGCGACGGAGCGCCTCGATCGCTTGCCGGTAATCGCGCCCGGGCGCTGCAAAGATGGCTGACCCCGCCACCAGCACGTTGGCGCCGGCCGCCACCACCGTGGGAGCGGTCTCGGGAGCGATGCCGCCGTCGACCTCGATGTCGACGGACAGCTTGCGGCGGGTGATCTCGGCGCGCAGGGCGCTGATCTTGGGAACGACGGCGTCGATGAACTTCTGCCCGCCGAACCCCGGGTTGACGGTCATCAACAACACCATGTCCAGGTCCGGCAGCACCACGTCCAGCCCGTCCAGCGGCGAATGCGGGTTGACCGCCACCGAGGCGCGCTTTCCCAGGGCCTTGATCTGCTGAACCGTGCGGTGCAGGTGGGGCGACGCCTCCAGGTGCACGCTGATCAGATCGGCGCCGGCGCGGGCGAAATCCTCCACGTAGCGTTCGGGCTCGACGATCATGAGGTGCACGTCCAGCGGCAGCCTCGTCGCCGCGCGGACCGCCTTGACCACCAGGGGCCCGATGGTGATGTTGGGGACGAAGCGCCCGTCCATCACGTCGACGTGAATGTAGTCGGCGCCAGCCGCCTCGACCGCCCGCACCTCCTCGGCCAACCGACCGAAGTCGGCAGACAGGATCGACGGGGCGATGCGCAGGGCCATCCCCGCCATATTAACCGGTCGCGCGCAGGCGAACGGCGAAAAACGCGTCGGCGTCGTCTCGGTGCGGCCAGGTACGCACCGTCGCCGACGATGACGTCCCGTCGACGTGGAAGGAAGGGTGGCCTTCCAGGAACCGCCCGATCACGTCCTCCCCCTCGGCGCGTTCGAACGTGCAGACGCTGTAGGTCAGCGTGCCGCCCGGGCGGACCAGCGGCGCCACCGTCGCCAGCAGCTGACCCTGCATGGTGGCCAGGGCGGCCACGTCGTCGGGCACGCGGCGGGTCAGCGCCTCCGGGTGGCGGCGCAAGACGCCCAGGCCCGCGCAAGGGGCGTCCAGCAACACGCGATCGTAGGCGCGCCGGTCGCCGTTCCACGGCTGCGTCAGATCGGCGGCGCGGGTGGTGACGCCGCGGACCCCCAGGCGCGTGAACAGGCGGCGCGCTTCGTCCAGCTTGGCCGGCGCGATGTCGACGGCGTCGATGGTGGCCTTGCCGTCGGCCAGCGCCGCCAGGTGGGCGCTCTTGCCCCCCACGCCGGCGCAGGCGTCCAGGATCCGCTCGCCGGGCGCGGCGCCCGCCAGCGCCACCACGCGCTGCGCGCCGACGTCCTCGACGGCGAACAGCCCTTCGCGCCAGGCGTCGGTCAGAAATGGGGAATCCATCTTGCGCACCAGCAGGGCGTCGGCGGCGCTGGACGGCGGCTCGATGCTGGCGCCGGGACGTTCGGCCTGCAGGCGCGCCAGCAACGTGTCGCGGTCGATGCGCAGGCGGTTGGCCCGGATGGCCAGCGGCGCGGGGGCCGTGCTGGCGTCGGCAAAGGCGGCGACCTCGTCGGCGGGCAGCTCGGCCATGGTCAGGCGGGCCAGCCACTCGGGAAAGCCGGCGGCCTCGATCAGATAGCCCAGCGGATCCCGCGCGGGATCGGGCAGCGGTGGCTCCCCGCGCTGGGAGACCCGGCGCAACAGGGCGTTGGCCAGACCGACCAGGCGCCCGCTCCGGATCTTCTTGCACGCCTCCACGCCGTCGCTGACCGCCGCGTAGGCAGGGATGCGATCCAGAAACAGGATCTGGTAGGCCGCCACGCGCAGCGCGATCCGCACGCGCAGATCGACGTCGGTGAGGCCGCGATCGGACACCGCCTCCAGCGCGCGATCCAGGCGGGCTTGCCGGCGCAGAACGCCGTAGACCAGCTCCGTGGCCAGGCCGCGATCTTCGGGCGACAGGCCGCGCGTGCGATCCAGCGCTGCCGACAGCGCCCGGTTGGCGTAGGCGCCCTCTTCGGCGACGCGGGCCAGAACCGCGCGCGCCACGTCTCGCCCGGAAGGACCTTGCGGGTTCATGGCTGCCTGGCGCGCGCCGGCGCCGGCGCCGTCCTGATCGTCATCGTCATCGTCATCGGGGTCGCCATCGGATCACTCAGCGCAACACGGTGCCGGCCGGCAGGGTATGGCCGGCCAGGACGGCGGCCGCGGGAAGACGCTTGCGTCCCGGCATCTGCAACTCGCCGAAGACCACCGCGCCGTCGCCGCAGGCCACCACCAGCCCGCCGGCGCTGGCGGCGGCGCCGGTCACCACCAGCCCGGGGAAACCAGCGACGACGGGTTCTGCCAGCGCGTGCGGGCGAAACAGCTTCAACGGCTGGCCGTCCAGCAGCGCGAACGCCCCCGGCCAGGGATCAACGCCGCGCGCCCGCGCCGACACCTCGACCGCCGGGCGCGTGAAATCCAGGTGACCGTCTTCCTTTTGCAGCAGCGGGGCCAGCGTGGCCGCG
>DATLVT010001026.1:0-4204 GCA_035577105.1 Polyangia bacterium | reverse complement strand
GACCGCGCGCGACGCCCCCCATGAGGACGCCCGACTGGGCGACTTCGACGTGGTCTTCCTGCGCAACAATCCCAACGCCGGGGCCAAGGACGGCGACACGTTCAACCCGGCCATCGATTTCGGACGACGGCTGAAGCAGTCCGGGGTCATGGTGGTCAACGATCCGGACGGGCTGCTGCGGGCAGGGTCGAAGATGTACCTGGCCGGTTTCCCGGTCGAGCTGCGCCCCAAGACGCTGATCACCCGCTCGATCGAACGGGTGAGGGCCTTCCTGCGCGAGCTGGACGGCCCCGCCATCATCAAGCCGCTGGCCGGGTTCGGCGGGCAGAACGTTTTTTACGTCAGCCGCGCCCAGGCTGCGAACCTGCAACAGATGATCTCCACCGTCCGTAGAGACGGGTACCTCATCGTGCAGGAATATCTGCCGGCGGTGACCAAGGGGGACAAACGGGTTCTGCTGCTGGGCGGAACCCCGCTGACCATCGAGGGACACGTGGTGGCCTACAAACGGATGCGTCCCAAGGACGACATCCGCAACAACATGCACGTGGGGGGCTCGCGCCGGCGCACCGATTTTTCGGAAGGCGAGCGCCGCATCTGCGACCTGTTGCGCCCGCGCCTGGTGGCGGACGGCCTGTATTTCGTGGGCGTCGATCTGGTGGGCGACAAGATTCTCGAGATCAACGTCTTCGCGCCGGGCGGAATCCATAACGTCAACGAGCTCTACGAGATCGACGTCGGCGCCGCCGTGATCCGCGACCTTGAACGCAAGGTCGAGCTGCGCGGCGTCTACCGGGCGGCCATTCCGTCGCACATCTTCATGCGCGCCTGACGCCGGCGGGGGAGCAAGCCGGGGTCAGACCTGCAAGTGCAGGGGGAGGCTCTTCTCGATCGATTCCACGGCCCCGTCGGCCACCAGGTGCCAGATGTGGCGCAGCTGGGCTTCGATGACGGTGCCCTCGTCCTCCTCGGCGTCTTCCTCGTCCTCTTCGTCCTCCTCTTCCTCGGAGTCGACGTCCAGCTCCTCCTTCATCTCTTCCAGCACCTCCAGCAGAGACTGGGAGGACGCCACCCGATATTCGCCGACCGTCACCCGGCCGTCGAACTCGAAGGGGAGGTAGATCTCCGCGCCGATGTCGTGGGCGTCCAGCCGGTCGAGGAACTCCGTCAGGGCCTCCTCGGACAGACGAGCAGCGATGGTGTGCGCCGAATGTTCGTCGGCCTTGTGGAGGCCCGTGATCCCCAGCTCCTCCAGCGAACGCGCCAGGGTCTTCATCTCGTCGTCGTCCAGGCGGTGCGACAACGGCGCCAACTCGATCTCTGCCATGGGTCTTACCGTGCCGTACGGTCGGACCGGCGTCAATGCAATGCGATCGCCTTCCTCTGGTAGATTGCAGCACCGATGAGTCAATCGATCGCCCAGCAGTTCGCCGAGGCCCGGACGCGCGCCGGCGACGCCATCCGCACCGAGACGGACGGGATTGCCGTCGCTCGCGCTCTGGCGCTGGACGTGGACCGCATCTTGATGGCGGTGGCTGGGCCGGAGGTGGCGAAGTGCTCCACGCCGGTGGCCATCCTGGCCACGGGTGGATTTGGCCGCTGCGAGCTGGCGCCATTTTCGGATCTGGACCTGCTGGTCCTGTGCGCTGAACGCCCGGGACGCGCCGCCCAGGCGCTGGCCGAGGCCATCCTGTACCCGCTGTGGGACGCCAAGGTGGACGCCGGTCATGCCGTGCGCGCCTATGACCAGGCGCTGTCGTTGCCGGCCACGGATCTGGCGGCGGCCACCGCGCTGCTGGATGCCCGCTTCTTGATCGGCGACCAGGCGCTGGCCGGGCGTTTCTTGGCCGAGTTCCACAAGCGGGTGGCCGCCACCGCCGCCGACGATTTCGTGGCCCGCCTGCGCGCCGAGCAGCGCGCCCGTCACAGCCGGTTCGGCGACACCATCTTTCTCCTGGAGCCCGACCTGAAAAACGGGCCGGGCGGCATGCGCGATCTCTGCGTCGGTCGCTGGGCAGCCATGGCCCGCTTTGGCACCGGCGAGCCGCGCGAGCTGCAGGCCAAGGGGGTGATGACCGAGCGGGTGGCGTCCGCTTTTCAGGCGGCGCGATCCTGGCTCTTGCGAACGCGCATCGCCATTCACACCGCCGCTGAACGGCGCCAGGACCAGCTGCGTTTTGCCCTGCAGGAAGCGGTGGCACCCATCCTGTGCCCGAACGCGCGCGCCAGCGAGGGGGACATCCGCCCGGCCGTGGCGCCCGCTGTCGAGGCCCTGATGCACCAGTTTCACGCCCACGCCAAGCTGGTGCGGCGGGAGACCGAGCGCCTGTTGCAGCGGGCCACGGCGCGCGAGGGTCAGCGCCGCACCACCGTGCCGGTCTCGCTGGTTGGCGCCGGGGCGCGCGATCCCAGCTTCGTGATCCGCGAAGGCGCGCTCGAGCCGGTGGACGAGACGCTGTTCGCGCGCAAGCCGTCGGAGATGATCCGGATCTTCTCGGCAGCCCTGGAGCTGGATTTGCCGCTGGCCCTGCGCGCGCGAGAGTTGATCGCCGAGCAGGCCGCGTCCCACGGCGAGGCGCTGCGCGCCGATCCCGACGCCGGACCGACGTTCGTGAAGTTCCTGGCCGACCGCCGTGACCGGGCCAACCCGTCGCGCCTGGAGCAGATGCAGGACCTGGGTTTGCTGGGGGCGCTGATGCCGGAGTGGGAGCCCAGCACCGGTCGCGTCCAGCACGACATTTATCACGTGTACACCGTCGACCAGCACGCGCTGTATGCCGTGGGGCGCCTGCACGCCCTGGCCCGCGGCGATCACGCCGACGAGTTCCCGGTGACGTCGGAGACCATCCAGGAGGTGCAGCGTCCGCTGGCGCTGGTGGTGGGGACCCTGCTTCACGACGTCGGCAAGCCGTACGGCAAACCGCACAGCGACATCGGCGCCGACCTGACCGTCGAGATCGGGGGGCGGCTGGGGCTGGAGAAAGAGGACGTCCTGCGGGCCGAGTTCCTGGTGCGCCAGCATCTGGTGATGGGGCAGATGTCTCAGCGCCGCGATCTCGAAGACCAGGAGATGATCGCCGACTTTGCCAAGCTGTGCGGCGACGAAGAGAACCTGCGCGAGCTTTATCTGCTGACGTTCTGCGATCTGGCCTCGGTGGCGCCCGACAATCTGACCAGCTGGAAGGAGACCCTGCTGCGCGAGCTTTACCAGCGCACGCTGAACTTTCTGCGACGGGGGCCAGACCTCCTGGGGGCCGAGCGCGCCGAGATCGTTCAGCGCCGGCAAAAGCGGGCGGCGCGCCTGCTGGGCGAGGAGGAAGAGAGCCGCGAGCTGGCCGAGATGTTCGTCGGCTTCCCCGATCGATACTTCGCCGAGAACACCGCCCGCAAGGTCGCCGCCCACATCCGGCTGATGCGCGCCCACCGCACCCGCAAGGAAAGCTCGATGATCGACGTGACCCACGATCGCCGCCTGGGCGTGACCGAGATGGTGCTGGTGGCGCCCGACATGCCGGGGCTGCTGGCGGAGGTGGCCGGCGTCCTGCACGCCAACCGCCTGGACGTCGTCGACGCCGCCATCTATTCGCGCAAGGCCACGGTGCCGGATCAGACCGCCGAGGCCCTGGACATCTTTCGCGTGCGCGACAGCATCGGCAACGCCGTCACCGACGAGCACCGCTGGCAGAAGATCCGCGCCGATCTGGAGGCGGTCGTCTCCGGCAAGGTGAAGGTCGAGACCCTGGTCGCCTCCCGACCGCGCAGCGATTCGGTGGCCGCCTGGCGTACGCCCGAGGTCCCCACCGAGGTGAAGATCGACAACCAGGTCAGCCGCGGCTTCACCGTGGTCGAGGTGATCTCCGAGGATCGTCCCGGCCTGCTGTACGCCATCACCCGCACGCTGTTCGCCAGCGGCCTGGACATCCACCGCTCGAAGATCGCCACCGAGGCCAACCGCGCCGTCGACGTGTTTTACGTGCGGGACAAGGCCACCGGCGAGAAGATCACCGACAGCGCCCGCTCCCAGACGCTGCGCGAGGCCTTGCGGGCGTCGCTTCCTCAATAGTCCTTTCGGCTGCCGCTCCGGTAAACTGGCGCGATGATGCTGCTGATCGTCGTCGGTCTTCTGGTCCTCTCACCGGTCGAGGCGCCGGGTCCGGGCAGTGGCGGCGGTCCGGCGGTGCCGCTGCTGGAGAAGGGCCAGCGC
>DATLVT010001025.1:0-10688 GCA_035577105.1 Polyangia bacterium | reverse complement strand
CTACCCGTGGCCGGCAGGTTCAGCTCGGGATCGCGCTTGCCCCAGTATTTCACCAGCGCAATGTTGGTGCCGGCGACGGCGGTGCAGGCACGACCGGCGGCGGTCATGATTGCCCCTGCCGGATCTCGGTGACGAAACCGTCAAAGCCGTCGCGACGCCAGCGCGCCAGCACGTCCTTTTCATGGCCAGGCGCCAGGGCGATGACGGCACCACCGCCGCCCGCGCCGGTCAGCTTGGCCCCCACGGCGCCTGCCGCGCGCGCGCCGTGCACCAGCGTCTCGATCTCCGGCGACGACACGCGGATCGCCGCCAGCAGGCCGTGCGCGACGTCGAAAAGGCGACCGAGCCCGTCGACGTCACCGACGCCCAGGGCGTGCTCGGCGGCCGGGACCAGCTCGCCCATCAACGCCAGCACCTTGCCGACGGCCGCCGCGCGCTCGCGCAGGCGAGCCACGTTGGCCACCTGTACCGCGGTGTCGCGGGGCCGGCCGGTCAGGCCCACGCAGATGGACATCGGCTGCAGCACCTTCACCGGCTGCCAGCCCTCGGCGCGCCGAAAGCGACCGACGCCACCCAGGCTGGCGGCGGCCGCGTCGATGCCCGAGGGGGCGCCATGAAAGACGGTCTCGGCGTCGGCGACGGCAGCGGTCACCGCCGCAGCGTCGCGTCCGCGCGCCTGGGCCGCCGCGCGCGCCACCGCCACCGCCATCGCCGCCGAGCTGCCAAGCCCGGCTTGCGCCGGCAGCGCCGCGTCCAGGTGAAAATCGAGGTCGACGATGGCCAGGCGTTTCAAGATCGCCCCCAGACCACGCCCCACCGCCGAACCGTCGTTCGCCCGGGCCGCCACCGACCAGCGCGGCGCCGCGAGCGCGCCGTCACCGGCGACCGCCTGGGCGGTGATGCCCACGCTGATTCCCGCGGCCAGGGCCGGGTGGTCGTACACCACGGCGTGCTCGCCGATCAGGATCAGCTTCCCGTGGCCGAACCCGCGTCCCAGCACCGCTGCGTCCGTCGTCGTCGGCGCCTTCATGCGGGCCTCTGTGCCAGCCACGCCGCCAGCTCGCCGGTGATCACGCGCGGAACGCCCGCCAGATCGCTGGCGCGTCGCACACCGGTCAGCAGCACCGCTGCGCGGATACCGTCGATGATCTGGGACAGGAACGCCTGCCCGCCCTCGCGTCCGCCTTCGCGAACCGCTTTCAGCGCCGGCTGCGCCACGCCCGCGGCCCGCGCCCCCAGGGCCAGCGCCCGCGCCGCATCCAGGCCGCTGCGGATGCCGCCCGAGGCAACGAGCTCGATCCCGGCTGCCGGCAGCCCGCCGGCCACCAACCAGCCCACCGCCGCCGCCGTCGGGATTCCCCAGTCCCACAGCGCCTCGCCCAGCGCCCGGGCCGACCCCTGCGCGCGGTGCGATTCCACGGCGGTCCACGACGTGCCGCCGCCACCCGACACGTCGATGGCGCGTACGCCGGCCTCCAGCAACCGGCGCGCGACCGCCGGCGAGATTCCGCACCCGGTCTCCTTGACCATGATGGGCAGCTCCAGCTCGCGACAGAGCCGGCCGATCGTGGCCAGGCAGCCGCGAAAATCACGATCGCCGTCGGGCTGGGCCATCTCCTGGGCCGGATTCAAATGAATGCACAGCGCGTTCGCCTGCACGCGTGCCAGGACTTCCCGCACGGCGGACGCGCTCATGGCTCCCAGCTGCACGACGCCGAAGTTGGCCAGCAGAAAAACCTCGGGGGCCGCCCGCCGAACCTCGTACGTCCAGGTCAGCGACGGATCGACCAGCATCGCCCGCTGGCTCCCCAGTCCAAAAGGGATGCCCACGTCCTGCGCGGCCGCCGCCAGGGCGCAGTTGATGGTGGCCGCTTCCGGCGTCCCCCCGGTCATGCCGGTGACCACCAGGGGAGCGGCGATGCGCCGGCCCAGCAGCTGGCAGGACAGGTCGATCTCATCGACGGCCAGCTCGGGTAGTGACGTGTGAATGAGGTGGACGTCGTCCAGCAGGGTGGGGCGGTGAAAGTTCGCCTGGCCCGAGGCCGCAATCGCCAGGTGATCCGCTTTGCGTTTTGTGATTCCGCCGTCGGCCATGAACGTCGTCGCAACCTATAGAACTGTGCCCGACCGGCAGCAAGGTGTCACCGGTTCGTTCAAAATATATTGAAAATTGGCTGTTCGCGCAGGTCCTTGCCCTCCCAGGTGTTTTTCTTGTGGGAACCTGAACAAGTGGATAGTCTTTGGGTCCATGGAACTGGCGTTTCTTTGCGGGGCGCTTCTGGTGGGCGCCGCGGCCGGCGGCTGGGCCGCCTGGATGGTGGGAACGGCGCGGGTGCGGGCGGCGCTGGAGCCCGCCCTGCGCGAAGGCGAAGGCCGGGCCCGTGCCGCGGGAGCGACCGCCGATGCCTTGCGAGACCAGGTCGCCCAGCTCGCCGCTCGCGCCACCCTGCTGGAGGACGACCTGCGCGCCAGCGAACGGGAACGGGTCGCCGATTCGGCGCGCGCCGCTGAACTGCAGCGCAACATCGAACAGCAACGTCAGTTGCTGGACGAGGCCAAGGTCAAGCTGGGTGACACCTTCCAGGCGCTGGCGGCGCAGGCCCTGCAAAACAGCAACGAAGGATTCTTGACCCTGGCCACCGAACGTCTGGGATCGCTGCGCCAGGAAGCGAACACTGATTTCGAAGCGCAAAAGAGCGCGCACAGCCAGGTTATCGAAGGAATGGTGCGGCCCGTGCGCGAATCGCTGGAGCGGGTCGACCAGCAGATCAAGGCCATCGAGCGCGAACGCGGGCAGGCATACGGCGTGCTGACGGAGCAGGTGCGGTCGCTGGCGGTGACGCAGGAGAAGTTGAAGGTCGAGACTGGCAACCTGGTGAACGCCCTGCGCGCCCCGGCGGTGCGCGGCCGCTGGGGAGAGATCCAGCTGCGTCGGGTGGTCGAGCTGGCAGGCATGGTCGAACACTGCGATTTCGATCAGCAGGCGACGGTGCTGACCGATGACGGGCGCCTGCGGCCCGATCTGGTGGTGCGCATGCCCAGCGGCCGCAACCTTGTGGTCGACGCCAAGGCACCGCTGGGCGCCTATCTGGAGGCGCTGGAGGCGACCACCGACGAGGAACGCGCCGCCAAGCTGCGACAGCACGCTGCGCAGGTCAAGGCGCACGTCACCAAGCTGGCCGCCAAGAGTTACTGGGAGCAGTTCCGGGTCACCCCCGAGTTCGTGGTGATGTTCTTGCCGGGCGAGATCTTCTACGGCGCGGCGCTGGAGCAGATGCCGTCGCTGATCGAGGAGAGCGTGGCCCAGCGCGTGTTCGTCTGCACGCCGACCACGCTGATCGCGCTGTTACAAGCCGTTCACTACGGCTGGCGCCAGGAACGCATCGCCGAGAATGCCGAGATGATCAGCCGCTGCGGGCGTGAGGTCTATGACAACCTGGCCACCCTGATGGAGCACTTCTCGTCGGTGGGCAGCGCCATCGGTCAGTCGGTCAAGCATTACAACGCCGCCATGGCCTCGCTGGAGGCGCGGGTGCTGGGCAAGGCGCGCAAGCTGGCCGAGCTGGGCGCGCAGGGGAAAAAGGATCTCCCGCTGCGCCCTCAGGTCGACGCCCGACCACGCGCCCTGGCGGCGGTCGAGCCGCTGCCGCCCCTGCCGCCGCCCGGCCTTGACGCCTGAACCACCCTGCGGATCGGCCGGCGCGTGCTTGACCGGCGCTTTTCGCCAATTTTGAATCGGCAGTAGGATACCGCCGTGGACTTCGTCGATCCGGCGCGGCTGATTCGCATGCAGCTTCTGGCTGGTCGCGGGCACTACGAGGCGGTCGTCCGCGCCGTCCTGGAGGCGCGGCAGAGCGTCTGGATCGCCACCGCCAACCTGAAAGAGCTGATGGTGGAAGACACGCGCGCCGTTCCCGGGCGGGCCCGCACCGCGCGCTCGCGTTACCGGTCGGTGCTGGAACACTTTGACGAACTGGCCGGCAAAGGGGTCGAGCTGCGAATCCTGCACGCGGCAGCTCCGTCGCGCGCCTTTCGCGCCGAATTCGACCGCCACCGGCGCCTGTATCAAGGCGGGCTGGAGCTCCGCCTCTGTCCGCGGCTTCATTTCAAGACCGTGGTGGTGGACGGGGCCTTTCTGTACCTGGGCAGCGCCAACTGGACCGGCGCCGGCCTGGGCGCCAAGGGGGCTGGCCGCCGGAACTTCGAGCTGGGCTTCGTCACCCGCGACGACGCCCTGCTTGACCAGGTGCAGCAGCTCTTTGATCAGGTCTGGCGGGGGGGCGAATGCCGCGGCTGCAAGGTGCGCGACCTCTGCCCGTCGCCGCTGGACACGCCGGCGCCCTCCGGGCAGTCAAAACTACCTTCGACGCATAACGCGCGCCGGCTTGTCGTCCATTCCGGACGTGCTTAGGTTCCCCCCGTGTCGGAGACAAACCCATGAGCGAATCGCGGTTTCGGCCAGAGGGTGAGGGTCTTCTGACGCTGGTGCGCGAGACCGTCGACGGTATCGGGCGCCTGATCTCAGAGCACCTCACGCTGGCCCGGCTGGAGTTTCAGAACGACATCAAGTCGTACGGACGCTCGGTCGCGGTGCTGCTGCTGGTGGCCGGGATCTTTGTGCTGGCCTATGCCTTGGCTTGTGTCGGGCTGGCCTTATTTTTGTCGCGCTTCATGCACCCGGCGAATGCATTCTTCCTGGTGGCTGGCGGTCACCTTCTGATCGGCGTCGTCGCCGGGATCATCGCCGTTCGCGGCCTGCGCGACACCCAGCCAATGCACGAGACGGTCAGCGAGGTCGAACGAAGTGTCAGCGCCCTGGCCAGCGCCAGCGGCGGCGGCAACGGCGTCGCCGCCGACGGCGGCGCGCTGGCCCACCAGAAATCGGGAGGGGAAACGTGGCCAGCGATACGACGGTGAAGGACAGCCTCAGCCCCGACCTGGCGCGCGCCGAGGAGCAGATCGAGCGGACGCGCGAGCAGGTGACGATGTCCGTGCTGGCCCTCCGCAACGAGGTGGTGCGGCGGACCGACTGGCGCGAGTGGGTTCGCCGACGGCCAGCGGCTTTCGTCGGTGCCGCACTGGTCGTGGGATTTCTTTGGGGGCACCGTCGTCGATGAACGGGCGAACTTCGCCATAAACATTCAGGAGGGGACCATGGAAATCGCAGAAAAGTTGGAGGAGACAGCCCGGGAGTTCGAGGACCGCGTCCGTCCGCAGGTCGAAGAGGCGAAGAAACGCCTGGGCGCGATCAACGAGGACGTGACGGATTACATCAAGGCCAACCCGGGCAAGTGCCTGCTGGGAGCCCTGGCCTTGGGATACATCGTCGGTCGGATCGCCCGACGGTGAAAGGGGGACGCATGGCTTCCGAATCAAATTCTCGTGCCGGTGACGATCAGGGCAGCGCCAAGGGCGGTCGCACCACCAGCGCCTTGAAGCGGCAAATCGCCCGCATCGAGGACGACGCGGAAGACGCCTGGTCGCGCACGCGCGACGTCTTTTCCGACGTCACCGATACCCTGGACATTAAGGGGCGCCTCAACCGTAATCCGTACGGCACCTTGGCCGCCGTCGTCGGCATCGGCTACGTGCTGGGGGGCGGATTCTTCACGCCGCTCACCGCCCGTCTGGTGCGCCTGGGCTTGAAGGTGGGCGTGCGCCTGGCAATCCTGCCGCTTCTCAATGATGAGGCGGCGAACCTGGTCAGCGGGATGGTGGGCGCTGAAGGATCAAGCGGCAGCGAGTCCAAGAGCCGCAAAGGACGACAAAACAACAGCAATGAGGGGAAGGTGCCGTGATGACGATGAAAGATCTTCGCAACCTGGACAAAGACGACATCCTGGAGATGTTGGGCCTCGAAACCAAGCAGTCGACCGGCGCCTGGTTGGCCGGTTCACTGGGGACTTTTGGCGTGGGCCTGCTGGTCGGGGCCGGTATCGCCCTCATGCTGGCGCCCAAGCCGGGCCGCGAGCTGCGGGAGGACCTGCGCGAGCGGCTGCGCCGGATGCCCAACGATCGCAGCGACCTGCCCAATGGTGAAGCGATCTCGCGTGATTCCGCGGCGGGCGGCGGTTCCGGCAGCAAGTCTTACTGAGATTCCGCAGCAGTTCGCCCAGCGGAAAAATTGCCCTGGGCGGAGGGGGCCCCGATACTGCGGGTAGGGGCCATGCGCCGCGAAACCAAGACATGGGTGGGCAGAATCCTGGCCGCCGCGGCAGTCACCTTCGCCCTGGGCTACATCCCGTATCACGTCTATGCCCGCTCTGGCCTGGCGCGCACGCTGTCGCTGCGGCGCGATCTGAAAGCGCTTCACGCCCACAACGCCGATCTGCGCGCTGAAATCGAAAGGCTGGCCCGCGAGGCGGACGCGCTTCGTTCGGATCTGGGCGCCATCGAACGGGTTGCCCGCGCCGAACTGGGCTGGGTTCGTCCCGGCGAGATCATCGTTGACCTGTCGCGCCCGCCGGGCGCCGCCAGACCGCCCACGCTGTACCCGGCACCGCCGGCCCGACCGCGTTCGCAGTGACGGTGACCGATGAAGGTTGCCAAGCTTCGTCAGCGCATCGTTTTCGAGCTGGGGCGATTCGTGCGCGCCACGATGGGGTTCGGCGTGTCGGGGACATTGCTCTTGCTGTTGTGGCGGGGATGGTTCCGCGATCTCCGTCAGCCCGGCGGTGATCTGCGCCTGGCCGGGGCCGCCGGGACGCTGACCGTCCTTCTGGGCATGAAGATCGCCGCGCGCGTGCGCACGGTTGAACGCCGGCGTTCGCCCAGACGAGAAGCGCTGTCCGACGCCGAGCTGGGCATCCTGCTGCTGACGGTGATCTATGTATTGCTGGCGGTCTCGGGGGGGACCGCGTCGCCGGTTCATCCCCTGGTCTACGCCGTGGTCAGTTTTCTGGTGACGTTTCATCGGCTGGCCGTGGGCCTTCCGCTGGCCGCCGCCGCCATTGGCTTCGAAGCGGTGCTGTCCTTTCGCCCGGCCGCCGGGCCGCAGGCGCAATCGGACTTTCTCAGCCACGCCGGTTTCATCGCCGTCTTCGCCTTGCTGAACGTGGTGTTCCTGCACGCCGAGGTGTCGCGCCAGCGTCGCGAGCGTCGCCGCCGCCTGGAAGAAGAGCTGGCCTCGATGCGGCAAGAGGCGCGCGACTTCCGCCTGATCTCGACGTCACTGTCCGCTGATAGCCGCGTCCGCACGCGCGCCGAAGAAGAGCAAAAGCTGTCCCAGGGATCGATCGAGACCATCCACCAGCAGCTCTTTTACATCCTGGACCTCCTGAAGAAGTCGATGGACCTGCAGACCTGCGCCCTGCTGTGGCTGGACGAATCGGGCGAGAAGCTGAAGGTCAAGGAGCTCTGCACCGAATCGTCGCACGTCGTTGAATCAGCCTTCTCGGCGCGCAGTGGCGCGCTGGGGGCCATCCTGAAAGACACCCGGGCCTTCGCTCTGGACGCCCCCAAGCTGACGCTGTTGCCGTACTACAACGGGCCCGCCGAGGTGACGGCGTTCATGGGCGTCCCGGTGGTCGAGGGGATGACCCCGCGCGGGGTGCTGGTGGCCGACCGCAAGGAAGCGCGACCCTTCACCGAAAGCGACGCCGAACTGATGGTCAGCGCCGCCCACCAGGTGGTGCGCGTCGTGCAATCGGAGCGCGTCTTTCAGGCCGTCGAACGGTCCAAGCACGAGCACGAGCGGTTCTATCGCGCCTCCGCCCAGCTGAACCAGGCGCTGACCCTGGCCGAGGTCTACGACGCCGCCATCGCCGGCGCGCGCGGCGTCTGCGAGTTCGACTTCGCCGCCATCGCCACCTACGACGCCCGCCGCGGGTCGCACACCATCCGACGCGCCGTCGGTCAATGGGCCGACAAGCTGGACGGCACAACCCACGCCGATCCCTCGGCGATGGTGTCGATGGTGGCCAAGAACAAACTGGCGCTGCCGGCGGGAGGCGAGTGGCGCGAGCGCGACGTCCCGGTGTTCTCGCACCCGATGCGTATCCGCGATCTGGAGTCGCTGCTGGTGCTGCCGTTGCTGATCAAGGATCAGGTGATCGGCACGTTCACCGTGGCGGCGCGCCGGGCCGGCGCCTTCCCGTCTGACCGGCGGGAGATGCTGGGCGTGATCGCCAACCAGGTGGCCATCTCCCTGCAGAACGCGCACATGTACCAGGCGCTGGAAGAACAGGCCACCACCGACGGCCTCACCGGCCTGGTCAATCACCGCACCTTCCAGGAACGCTTCTCCGCAATGCTGGGGCGCGCCGATCGACACAAGTTCCCGGTCTCGCTGATCCTGACCGACATCGATCACTTCAAGAAGGTGAACGACACCTACGGCCACCCCACCGGCGACGAGGTCCTGCGCAAGGTGGCGGCCATCCTGAACAGCCGCGCCCGCAAGATCGACATCGTCGCCCGCTATGGCGGCGAGGAGTTCGCCATCGTCCTGGAAGGAACGGACAAGGACGGGGCCCGCCAGCTGGCGGAGCGGATCCGGGTCGAGGTCTCGCAGCAGGCCTTCCAGTCGTCGAAGGGACCGTTCAAGGCGACGCTGTCCCTGGGCGTGGCCAGCTATCCCGGCGACGCCCGGGCCAAGGCCGACATCATCGGCCGCGCCGATCAGTCGCTGTACGCCGCCAAGCACGGCGGCCGCAACCGCACCGTCTGCTTCGCCGAGGTTGAAAAGACCAAGCTCAAGGCGACGGCGACCTAGCGGCGTCTTCCGCGCGACGGACGCGCTCGCCGCTACGGCTTGCCGGGCTTGATCTTCACGTCGTTGACCGCCTCGGGCGTGATCTTGCCGTCGTCGGTCGGTCGGAAACGGATCTCGGTCTTGACCTCGATGACCATCTTGGACAGCGTCTTCAAAAGCTCGTTGTTGAAGTCGAGGTGCTCCAGCCAGGCGCGCATCTCACCCGCAGCCACACGCATCAGATCATCCTTGGACCGGCTGGCCGCGCCCACGCCGGCCGAGACGGCGCGCCGGACCAGATCGCCCAACCCCCGATCCCGATCCTGACGCTCGCCGCCGCTGCGCTCGTCGGCCGGGGGGACCGCGCCTGGGATCGCCTCGTCGCCGGCCGTGCCGTCAGCGTCGGTCTCGTCGGCGGCCGCGCTCTCCAGGGGGGCGACCTCGCCGGTTTTACGCCGCTCGTCAGCCATAGGGCAGAGGTTACCGCTCTGGGCTATTCTCCGCCAGGCCGTGGCCCGACCCTCGCGACTCTTCATCGCCTATTACGTCACCGCGCAGGTGGTGGTCTCGTACCTGGCGCTGGCCGTCTCCAGACGGTTTCGCAGCCCGGACGCCCTGGCCCGGGTGACGCTGCAGAAACACCAGCGCAATGCCCGCCGCATCGAGGTCGCCATCGTTCGTCTGCGGGGCCTGTTCATCAAGGTCGGCCAGCTGATCAGCATCATGGCGAACTTTCTGCCCGACGCCTTTCGCGAGGAGCTTCGCGGCCTGCAGGACCAGGTCCCTCCCCGGCCGTACGAAGACATCGAGGCACGCGTGCGCGAGGAGTTCGGCGGCCGCTCGCCCGATCAGGTGTTCGCCGAATTTTCCCGGCAGCCGGTGGCCTCGGCGTCGATCGGCCAGGTGCACATCGCCCGCCTGACCTCCGGCGAGCGTGTGGCGGTCAAGGTGCAGTACCCCGACATCGAGGAGACCGTCCGTACCGATCTGCGCGCCCTCAAGCGAATCTTCGGCCTGCTGCGCTGGATGATGCCCGACTATGGCTTTGACACAATCTACAGCGAGATCCGCGAGATGGTACTGGCCGAGCTGGACTTCCGCCTGGAGGCGGCGGCCATGCAGCGCATCGCCGCCAACTTCGAAGGTCGGCTGCACGTCAAGCTGCCACGGGTGATGCCGGAGTTTTCCACGGCGCGCGTGCTGACCACCGAATGGATCAGCGGCGTCAAGGTGGGCGACGCCGAGGGATTGGCCGCGCACAAGATTGACCGGCGCAAGGCCGCCCAGATCTGCGTCGAGGCCTACTGCCAGCAGATCTTCATCGACGGCCTCTACCATGCGGATCCGCACCCCGGAAACTTGTTGCTGCTGGCCCCGACCGAGACCGGCGCCATGCCCACCATCGTGTTCCTGGACTTCGGCGCCACCGCGCGCGTCTCCGAGACCATGCGCCGCGGAATGATGATGTTCGTGCAAGGCGCCATGACCCGCGACTCCACGCGCATCGTCAGCGCCATGAAGGAGATGGGGTTCATCTCGCGCCGCGCGGATCCGGAGGTGTTCGATCGGGTGGTGCACTATTTCCACGAAAAGATGCGCGCCCAGATATCCATCGAAGGGTTCTCGTTGAAGGATCTCAAGTTCGAGCCACAAAGCGGGATGGCCAGCCTGCTGGACCTGCGCGATCTGAACGTCAGCCTGGCCGACCTGCGCGACGCCTTCCACATCCCCAAGGAGTGGATCCTCCTCGAGCGGACGCTGCTGCTCCTGCTCGGCGTCTGCACGACGCTCGATCCCGAGATGAACCCCACCGACATCATCCAGCCGTATCTCGCGCGCTTCCTGCTCGGCGAGAAGAAGCAGTGGTCGGAGGTCGTGCTCGAGGCGTCGCGCGAGATGGCGCTCTCCGCGCTGTCGCTGCCGGCCGAGCTGCAGCGGTTCATGGACCGCGCGCTGCGCGGCGAGCTCGAGGTGCGCGTCCGCAACCTCGACGAGA
>DATLVT010001024.1:0-4756 GCA_035577105.1 Polyangia bacterium | reverse complement strand
CATCTGGCGCGGCTCGGCCGAGCCTGCTGCGGAAGCCAACTGGCACGGCGACAAGGACCACGGAGACAAGGAGAAGGAGCGTGCGGCCACGGCGACAGCGCCTACCGCTCCGGCGCCGGCGCCTACGCCCGCTCCCGCACCGACCGAGCCGGCACCCACGGCAGCGGCGGCCCCGTCTCCCCCGCCCAGCGCAGAGGCCACGGCAGCCGCGTCGGTGGCGGCGGCTCCTGCGCCAACGCCAGCGCCCCCGCCCAGCGCGACGCCTGCGGTTTCTCCTGCTGGCCCTGCCACGGCGAAGACCGGGCGCTCTGGTTCGTCGGCCGCGGCCGTCGCCGGCACCACTGGCGGCACGGCGACAGCGTCGAAGAAGGTGGCGTCCGCCACCGCCAAGACGGTGCGCACCAAGAAGGCGCCGGCCCAGACCGCAGCGACGGGCAAGACCGACGGGGCGTCCAAGGGCAGGGGCGCCGCCTGGGTCGACCCCTTCGCCCAGTAGCCGCCCGACCCCAGCCGCGCCCGGAACTGGCGACAGTCACTAAAGTTTTCGGCGCCGCGACCCGACTTATGAGGTGTCATGAGTCGGCTCGGAGAGCTTCTGGTCAGAGAGCAGGTCATCTCTGCCGCAGAGCTGCAAAAAGCGCAGGAGACCAGCAAGCGCACACGTGAGCCGCTGCGCGACAGCCTGATCAAGCTGGGGGTGGTCAAGGAAGACGACCTGACCCAGTTCCTGGCCAAGCAGTACGGCGTCACCGCCATCAACCTGGCCGAGTTCGACATCGAGGCCGAGGTCATCGCCCTCATCCCCAAGGACGTGGCCCGCAAGCAGCGGGTCATCCCGGTCAACCGGGCGGACAAGACGCTGATCGTGGCCATGTCCGACCCCTCGAACATCCAGGCGCTGGACGACCTCAAATTCCTCACCGGATATAACATCGAGGTGGTGGTGGCGTCCGAGGTGTCCATCGCCGACGCGCTGGCCAAGTACTACGAGGAGAAGAACGATGCCCTGAACTTCAACCTCGACGAGATGCTGAGCGGCATCGACGAGGACGTGGAGTTCGCCAAGGACGAGAGCGAGGCGGAGAACGTCCTGGACCTCGAGCGCGCGTCGGAGGACGCGCCGGTGGTCAAGCTGTGCAACGCCATCCTGCTGAACGCCATCAAGCAGGGGGCGTCCGATATTCACATCGAACCTTACGAAAAGTCGTACCGCGTCCGCTATCGCGTGGACGGCGTGATGCACGAGGAGATGAACCCGCCGCTGAAGCTGAAGGCGGCGCTGACCAGCCGCATGAAGATCATGGCCCACCTGGACATCGCCGAGCGGCGGTTGCCCCAGGACGGGCGCATCAAGTTGAAGATCGGGCGCGGCAAGGAGATGGACTTCCGCGTCTCGGTGCTGCCCACGCTGTTCGGGGAGAAGATCGTCCTCCGTCTGCTGGACAAGGGGAACCTGCAGCTGGACATGACCAAGCTTGGGTTCGAGCAGGGCCAGCTGGCGCTGTTCAAGAAGGCCATCGACGCCCCGTTCGGGATGGTTCTGGTCACGGGGCCGACCGGTTCGGGCAAGACCACCACGCTGTACTCGGCGCTGCAGGAGCTGAATCAGATCACCGACAACATCAGCACCGCCGAGGATCCGGTCGAGTTCAATCTGGCCGGCATCAACCAGGTGCAGATGCACGACGACATCGGGCTGAACTTTGCGGCGGCCCTGCGTTCGTTCCTGCGGCAGGACCCGGACACCATCATGATCGGCGAGATCCGCGATTTCGAGACGGCGGAGATCGCCGTCAAGGCGGCGCTGACCGGCCACCTGGTGCTGTCGACGTTGCACACCAACGACGCGCCGTCGACCATCACCCGGCTCCTCAACATGGGCGTCGAACCGTTCCTGGTCACGGCGTCGGTCAACCTGGTCGAGGCCCAGCGCCTGATCCGGAAGATCTGCGCCGGCTGCAAGGAGCCGATCCCCACGCCCAAGGAAGAGCTGCGCAACCTGGGGGCCAAGGACGAGGAGATCGAGACCGCCACCTGCTTCAAGGGCGTTGGCTGCAACATCTGCGGCGGCAGCGGATACAAGGGCCGCATCGCGGTCTACGAGGTGATGACCTTCATCGATCCGCTCAAGGAGCTGGTGCTGCAAGGCGCCTCGGGGGCCGAGATGAAGGCGGAGGCGATCAGGCACGGCATGCGCACCCTGCGCATGTCCGGCGTCTCCAAGATCTGCGCGGGCGTCAGCTCGGTCGACGAGGTCGCGCGCATCACCGCGGCGGATTGACGGCAAGGCAGACGGAGACAAAGGCAGACATCGCATGGCAACAGCAGCCCCACCCCAGACAGTCAATCTCCAGCAGCTCTTGAAGGCGATGGTCGACAAGGGCGCCTCCGACCTGCACCTGTCGACCGGTTCGCCGCCCCAGCTGCGCATCGACGGCGATCTGGTCCCCCTGCGCGTGAACCCGCTTTCGCCGGTGGAGACCAAGCAGCTTTGCTATTCGATCCTCACCGACGCCCAGAAGATGAAGTTCGAGGAGGATCAGGAGCTGGATCTGTCGTTCGGGGTAAAGAACCTCTGTCGCTTTCGCGCCAACGTCTTTCAACAGAAGGGCGCCGTGGGCGCCGTCTTCCGCACCATCCCGTTCAAGATCCGAACCTTCGCCGAGCTGAACCTGCCGCCGGTGATCGAAGAGCTGTGCAACAAGCCGCGCGGCCTGGTGCTGGTGACCGGGCCGACGGGCTCCGGCAAGTCGACGACGCTGGCGGCGATGATCGACAAGATCAACACCGAGCGCCACGAGCACATCATCACCCTTGAAGATCCCATCGAGTTTCTGCACCAGCACAAGGCCTGCGTGGTCAATCAGCGCGAAATCGGCACCGACACGCAGTCGTTCAAGAAGGCGCTGCGCTCGGTGCTGCGGCAGGACCCGGACGTGGTGCTGGTGGGCGAGATGCGTGACCTCGAGACCATCGAAGCGGCGCTGACCACGGCCGAGACCGGACACCTTTGCTTCGGCACGCTGCACACCAACTCGGCGGTGCAGACCATCAACCGCGTCATCGACGTGTTCCCGCCCCACCAGCAGTCGCAGATCCGCGCCCAGCTGTCATTCGTGCTGGAGGGCGTGGTCTGCCAGACGCTGATCCCGCGGGCGTCGGGGCAGGGGCGCTGCGCGGCGCTGGAGGTGATGATCCCCAACTCGGCCATCCGCAACCTCATCCGCGAAGATAAACTGCACCAGATCTATTCGCAGATGCAGATCGGTCAGGGGACCACCGGTATGCAGACGTTGAACCAGTCGCTGGCGGTGCTGTACCTGAAGCGGACCATCACCCTGGAAGAGGCCATCGGCCACAGCTCGGATCCGAACGAGCTGCAACAGATCATCGCCTCCGGGGCGGCGGCCGGCAACGGCGCGCCCAAGGCCGGCGGGAACGCGGCCAAGGGGTAATCGGCGATGGCGGCTTACGTCTGGGAGGCACGGGCGCGCAGCGGCGACATCAAGAAGCGTGTCATGGAGGCGGACAGCGAGGAGGCCGTCCACGAGAAGCTGCAGATGCAGATGCTGTCGCCGCTGCTGGTGAAGAAGCAGGCCAAGCAGCTGAGCATCTCGTTCGGGACCGGCGTCAAGACCACCGACGTCGTCATCTTCACGCGCATGTTCGCCACCATGATCGACGCCGGCCTGCCCATCGTCCAGTGTCTGGAGATCCTGTCGTCGCAGGCCGACAACAAACGGTTCGGCAAGGTGCTGGGCCAGGTGAAATCCAGCGTCGAGGACGGGTTCACCCTGTCGGACGCGCTGGCCAAGCACCCCAAGGTGTTCGACGACCTGTTCGTCAACCTGGTGGCAGCCGGCGAGGCAGGCGGCATCCTGGACAGCATCCTGCAGCGGCTTTCGATCTACATGGAGAAGGCCATGAAGCTCAAGCGCCGGGTCAAGGGCGCCATGATGTACCCCGTCTCCATCGTCTGCATCGCCGCCATCGTGGTCACCATCCTGCTGACCAAGGTGATCCCGGTGTTCGAAAAGATGTTCAAGGACTTTGGCGGCGGCAAGCTGCCGGCGCCCACGCGCATCGTCATCGAGATCTCGCACGCCCTGGCCCAGTTTCTGCCGTACATCATCGCGGGGATCATCGCCAGCGGGATAGCGCTGCGCATGATCTTGCGGACGCCCAAGGGGCGGCTGGCCTTTGACGGCCTGCTGCTGAAGCTGCCGGTGCTGGGGGCGGTGCTGCGCAAGGTGGTGGTGGCGCGGTTCACGCGCACCATGGGGACGCTGCTGAGCTCGGGCGTTCCCATCATGGACGCCATGGAGATCTGCGCGCGCACCGCCGGCAACACCGTGGTGGCGGCCGGCATCATGTACTGCCGCGAGCAGATCTCGCAGGGCAAGGACATGGCCACGCCGCTGATGGAGACGGGCCTCATGCCCCCCATGGTGGTGCAGATGATCGGCGTCGGCGAACAGACCGGCGCCATCGACACCATGCTCTCGAAGATCGCCGACTTCTACGAGGAAGAGGTCGACGTGGCGGTGGCGTCGATGACCAGCCTCATCGAACCGATCATGATGGTGTTCCTGGGGTCGGTGATCGGCGGGATGGTGGTGGCCATGTACCTGCCCATCTTCGAGATGGCCGGCAATATCAAGGCGGGTTAAGCGCGATGAGCCCGGACGCTCTGCTGCTTCTCGCCCGCGCTGCGGCGACGACGGATCCCACGCTGAACGCCGCGCCCGGGGACGGC
>DATLVT010001023.1:0-16609 GCA_035577105.1 Polyangia bacterium | reverse complement strand
GGGGCGGAAGCGGTGTTCGCGGAACAAAACCTCGGCGCGGTCTACAACGCCCTGGCCGAAGAAGTATTCAAGACCGACGAAAAGGTCATGTTCCAGTCCCCGCCTTACAAGGAGTTGCGGAACCAGGGCTACACGGACCAGGAAGCCAAGCAGCTGGTGGTCAAACAGGCCATCCCGCCGATCATGCTACAGGCGTTGACCGTCGGCGGCATCGTCGGCGCTGGCTTCAGCGGCATGGCCACGGGCGCGCTCGTGAACGGGCTCCCCGCCGTGGTCAAGCAGGGCATCAAGCGTTACGCGCTTGGCGCGGTAGCGGGCGGGACCGAGATGGGCGGTCTCATGGCCGGACAGGCCGGGTTCAATACCGCGCTGGAGCAGAAGGCCGAACAGAATATCGGCATCCGCGAGGGCTACGACACCGACGCGATCCGCGCCAACGCCGTGGCGGCTGGTATCAGCGGTGCCGGAATGGGTATGGGCATGGGGCTCATCCATCCGCCACGGGCGCGCCCCGAAGCCCGGCCACGCCCCCCTACCGATGGCCTACCCCCCGACGCGCGCAGCGCCCTGGAGACCGCGCTCAACCCCGACGGGCCACCCCCCGGTCCGCCCACGTTCGACCCCAACGCGCCCGGCCAGATGGAACTGCCGGGCATGGCTCGACAGGGCGAACTGTTCTCCGGTGGTTCGGCTGGGGCATCCCCTGAAGCGGTGGCGAACGCACAGGCGATGGTCAGGACTTACGAGGAAAGCCTTCGCAACGTCGAAGCGGAACTCGGGCGGGGCGATATCACGCCGGAACAAGCCGCTGAACAACGGGCCACGTTCCAGGACCAGATCGCCAGGGCCAAGGCGAGCCTGGAGGGCCCTCCCGGCCTTGTTACATCGACGCCGCCCCGGCAACCGATCATCACGGGCGTCGAGCCGGGCATGCCGCCCGAGGCCCAGCAAGGCGGGCTGTTCGATCCCGGCACCCAGGTCAGCCAGCCACCGCCCGTGCAGGGCGAGATGTTCCCGCGCCAGCCACCGCCGCCCAACACACCCGTGGAGCCACCGCCAGCCGCTCCACGCGGCGGCGCTGGGGTCGCTCCTGGGGCCGCGCCACCAGAGTCCACACCGGGCGTACAGGGAACTAGTTCGTTAGGCGGAAAGGCGGCGGAAGGCCCACGCCCTTCAGCGGGTATCAAGCTACCGGATATACGGGACGCACTGGTCGCCGAGTTCGGCATGAGTCAGGCCGATGTGGGCAAGTTGAGCCCCGCCGACACGCGGCTGCGCTACGACCGGGAAATGGCGCGGCGCGGATCGACACCGACTCCTACCGACACTACCTTAGCACCGGGCGTCGAACCCCCCACGACTGGCGAGCGGTCACGCCCCGGCGAACCAGTAGTGGCCCCGCCGCCGGATGAGTCTTCACTCCCTCAGACGGCGGCGGGGGTTGGAACCACCCGAGAAATGCGCGCGCAGCTACGTGAATGGGGTTACCACCCCGGCCACGTGAAGCTGATGCCCGAGGCCGAAGTCCGGCGCATCCACGCCAAGGAAACCGCCGAGCGCGCGGAACAGTCCGCCGGTCCCACGGGACAAGAGATCCTCGAAGACGCGGGCATCGCGGTTAACGATACGGTCACCGCGCCGCTCAAATACAAAAAGGATGGGACCCCGATCACGGGTGCGAAGCTCGCCACCGGAGAGGTGGTCAGCGTCGATGGCCAGCATGTCGTGCTCAAGAACGCCAGCGGCACATGGCGCGCTCGCGCCGAGGACCTGACCAAGGGCGAGGCGGTCGATCCGCTGGCCCCCACTGAGCCGGGCGCGCCGGGCCGGATGACGCCCGAGCAGAAAGCCGCGTCGGAAGCACGTATCGCCAAGATGAAGGCTGACGCTCTTGAGGCGGCGGCGAAACGCAAGGCCGATGCCGAGGCGGCGGCGAAGCGCCAGTCGGATCTGGAAGCGCAGACGGCGGCGACCAGGGACATCAGGCAAGCGCCCGAGACCGAGCGGTGGGACCCGGACCTCAACTGGATGACGCCCGAGCAGAAAGCCGCTGAAGCGCTCGCCAAGGCCAAGCCCGCTGAAGTTACTCCCGTCGTAAAACCCAAAGCCGCCGAAGCGCCCAAGGCTCCGGCCAGAACCGAGACGGAAATGGTGACCGAGCTTATAAAGCGCGGTCACACGCCAGCGGAAATTGGCAAGATGTCGCCAGAGGAAGCTGAAGCGATACTGGCCAAGCCCGCTGAAGTTACTCCCGTCGTAAAACCTCAGACAGTGAGCGAGAAACTAAAGGCCAAGGCGAAAGCCGCGTTCGTATCCTCGCCGGTATTCAAGAAATGGTTCGGTAAGTCCAAAGTCACTGATGAGAACGGCGATCCGTTGCGCGTGTATCACGGCACGTCCAGCGCCATCGAGGCGTTCAAGAAATCATTGCGCGGCGCGAACACGAAAGCCGAGTCGGCGGCGGACGCGCACTTCTTCACCGACAGCCCCGATGTCGCGGGCGAATACGCGTTCAAGGCCGGGGTGCACGGCAACGAGGCATACACCAAGGCGCGGGCCGAATACGACAAGATGGTAGCCGACAAGGCACCGCAAGAAGCATTACTCAAGAAGGCATCCGAGGTCGAGGCGCTGCGCAGCTATCCTAACACGCATCCCGTGTACCTGCGCATGGAGAACCCGCACGTCGTCGACTTCGCGGGCAAGCACAACGCGACCGGAACGGGACCGTTCATCGAAATACTGCGCAAGGCCAAGGCCGACGGGCACGACGGCGTGGTGTTCCTGAATGTCATCGACACCGTGACGTCCACCAAGCGCAGCGACGTCTACGCGGTGTTCGAGCCCGACCAGATCCACAGCGCGATCACCGACGTTAAACCCGCAGCCGCCGAAGAGGCGGTGCGCGTTTCCAAGGCGAAAGCGGTGGAGGAGCCCGTCGCCACGCTGGTGGCCAAGGATGTATCCAAGGGCCGTAAGAAGAAACCCATTGAGTTCATCCCGGAGAAGGGCGGGCCCAAGGCATACGTCGAGGGGGCCGAGGGTGGCACGCGCGAGGAACTCGCCGCGAAACCCGAGGCCAAGGAACAGCAACCCGTCAGGGAGAAGACACCGGAGGAACTGCGCCGGGAGCGGTTCGCCGCCGAGGCGCGCGCCGAGGCCGAAGGTCAGGCCGTCGCCAACGACGCGAACCTGGAACGCGGCGGCATCGGCAAGGACGAACTACACGCGCGGGACGCCGACGACGCGCATGTCACGGCACCCAACTCACGGGTGGAGGAAGTGGGAGCCCTGGGCGCGGAAGCCGGGGAACTTGGCGGCGTCGCACCCACCAGGACAGTCCATGCCCCCAGCGAGTCGGGCGTCGTGGGGGGCGAACATATCGCGGGCGAAGAGACATCCGGCACCATGCGGTCGCAGCTTGGCGATACCGTGGAGAAAGCCAAGCCCAAGGGCAGCAGCAAAGTCGACGAGGCCGCGCACCACGTCGAGAAGATGCTCGATGCCGTCCAGCGCCATGGCGACGAGTTCGTCGCCGATGCCGATACCGTCGCCAGGGCCGACGCTGAATACGGCCAGCCGACAGGGGGCCGAGGTGGCAAGCGCACGCCCGGCTACCGCAACCTTTATGAGGTGATCAGCAACCTTATTAAACGCGCCGAGAGCGAAGAGGCGCAGATGGCGGTCTGGACCGCGCATGACGCGGCCTGGAAAAAAGCCAAGACGGCACAGGCCAAATCCGCGCTGACTGTTAAACTTCAGGCGGACCAGAAGGAGTTTGGTCCGGACCGCGCGGCGGAACTGCGCGCCATTATCGAGCACCTGAAAGACCCGGACGAACTCGTCAACGACGCCGCCAATGAAGCCGAGCGCATGGGCAATCGCGCCACGGCCAAGGGTAAGATGGAGAAGCGGACCAAGCCGCTGGAGCAGCGCGCGACCCCCAACCCCGAGGGGATTGATCCGCGCTCGTCACGGTATGTGAAAGCCTCGACGGACCCACGGCTCAACGCTGATCTCGATCATTACATAAACACCAGCGAAGCCCATGACGTCCCGGTCACGCTGAAAGATGTATTGCAACGGATCATCAACGACCGGCTGGTCGGTGCCGAGATGGCACCGTTCAGGATGCTGGCTTCGCGCTTACTTAAAATGGTGCGGGACATCCCCGTCTACTCGGCGGACCGCGCGTATGAACTGGGGCTGATACGCGGCGGCACCCGCGATGACTTCAACCTTGGCAACGTGGCCGGACACTACAATCCAAACGGTGGCGACCCGCACATCGTTATCGGCACGGGCGTTGGGCATGACTTCACCACGCGCGTGGAGACCGCGCTGCATGAAGCCTTGCACGCGGTCACCTATGATTACGTTAGCCATCTGCAACAGATTGATCCACGCCACCCCGACCTGCAGGCGTTGCGGGCCATCGGTCGTGAACTGGGGGGCCTCGATACCAGTGGCATGAGCGCCCACGAGAAGGGCAAACTCGAAGCGGCGCTGGGGAGTGGCGACCGCGCCGCCGAGCCGCACGAACTGCTGTCGACGATCCTGTCCGATCCGACGCTGCAAAGCATCCTGGCGCGGCAGGTGGCGTCACCGAGATTGCGCGCTGAACTGAACGTCCTGGGTTTCCCGCCGCGCAAGTTCGGCGCGTCCGTCTGGCGCTACTTCGGTGACTGGGTGCGGCGTGCCCTTGGCATGGGGCCTATGGGCACGAGTTCGGAACACACCCTGCTAGACCACGTTTTACGACCGGCGGAAGAAATCACATCCCGTTCGGCTGAGTTCAACCGCCGCGCCGACGAGCGATTGTTGCCGAAAGACCCGGTGCTCAATCAGGCCGCGCGGCCATTGCAGCAAGCCGCCGGTCAGTCCTTCAACGAGCGCACGGGACGGCTGGCCGAGCGCGCCCTCAACGCCGTGGGCGACCGGCTCAGCCCGCTCAAGGCGCGTGCCCTGCTGCAGAGCATCCACCTGGATCGGATGGTCGATAGCTACGGTAGTAAAATGCAGGACGGCGACGTCAACCACCTCAGGGATATCCGCAAGGTACAGGAACGCGCCGAGGTGGCGGGCCAGGACTTCCTCAAGAAGTTTGGTCCCGAGGCGGGCGAGATCACCCGTGAACTTACCAAGCACGACGACGTGGCCGAACTGATGAACGACGCGGGGTATGCCCGCGCCGCCCTGGGCACGCGTGATGTCGAGGCCAACAAACACCTGACCACACCGGAGGAACGCGCCCAACTGGCGGCGTTGCAGACCCGGTTCGATACGATGCCCGCTGAGAAACAGGCGCTGTACAACAAGACCCGTGACTTCCTGGAAAAGAAATACGCGTTCGAGCGGGAAGCGGTCGCCACCGGACTGGTCAATCGCTTCATCCCCGACGCGACGCCAGCCGAAAAGACGCTGCTGAGCGGCATCCTGAAGAGCAAGACCAAGCTCGATGAGTTCCTGAAGGACCCCGATAACGTCGCCATCGCCGACGAGCGCAAGCGCATCGCCAAAGGCATCGCCAAACTCACGCGCATGGGCTTCGTCGACGGTGACTACTTCCCCATGCGCCGCTACGGCGACTTCGCCGTGGAGTATGGCGGCGCGCACGGCACGCCCGAGTATGGCGTGCAGTTCTTCGAACGGCCCAGCGAGGCGGCGGCGTTCCGCGCCCAACAGATCGCCGACAACGTGCCCCATGTGAGCGGGGTGCGCGAGCGCCATGAGATCGTGGCGCAAAGCAAGGGACGCCTGTCGCCCGTGGTCGAGGACATGATCGACGCGGTGCGGAAAGATCCCGCGCTACGGGCGCACGCCGACAAGCTGGAAGACATGGCGGCGCACCTGCAACTTCGTTACGCATCCGGCTGGGAGAAGGCCACGGCCAAACGCCGCTACGTGGCGGGCGCTTCCAAGGACGTGGCACGCGCCATCAACACCGACGTCGCCGCGTCCAGCCGCCGCATCGGCACCATCATCCACGGCGGTGAGCGGGACGCCGCCTTCCAGAGGATGAAGGCGTTCGTGGACGCCAAGGGCCAGGACCGTAACAACCCCGACAACACGTTGCGCGATCAGATCTATCACGAACTGCAACTACGGTTCCAGCGCGGCGACGAACTGGACCAGACGGGTGCGTTCGGTATCGCGCGCCGCTTCGCCCAGTTCGGTGTCGCGCAGAACCTGCTCAGCCTGTCGCGCGCACCGGTCGAGACCTACGAGATGACGTCGAAGATGCTGACGTTCATTGGGGCCACGCATGGGTATGCGCGCGGCGCGCTGGAGCTTGGCCGGGCGCTCAAGGCCATCGGCCCGCAACTGGTGGGCAAGGGTGCCAAGAACACCATCGACGCGCTGATCGGCAAACCCCTTAGCTCGGTCAACTACAAGTTCACCGAGATCGCCAAACAGCGTTTCATGGACAAGGGTTACGACCGTAGTGAAGTCAACGCGCTGTTCAAACACTTCGAAGCCAACGGCCTGTGGGGCAACACCCAGGCCGGGTTCCTGCGGGAGTTGTCGCGCCCCGCCACGCTGGGCGGGCTAAAGGACCGCTTCCTGGAGTTCTCCAGCGCCCTGACCCAGGCCACCGACGAAATGGGCCGCATCGCGGGCACGATGGCCGCGTTCAAGACGGCGCGGAGCAAGGGTCTGGGTGTCCACGACGCGATCAACTTCGCGGAGGACACCCTGCGCAAGGCACCCAATTACTCGGCGACGAACCGGGCGCGGCTGACCACGACCAAGGGCTCCCTCGGCGGCGCGGCCCCGATGATCATGCAGTTCAAGATGTATGGGCTGAACGAAAGCTGGCTGATCGCCAACATGGTGCGCAACTCGTTCGCCAAGGGCGTCGATCCGGCGGTGCGCAAGGAAGCCGCCCTGCAACTGGCTGGCACGGTCATGATGCACTCGCTGGCGGCGGGCGTGCTGGGGTGGCTGGCGGACCCGGTGCGCTACCTGGGCGGGGCTTACGATCTGGCGACGGGGCACACGCCCAAGAACCGCACGCTGGAAATGCGGGCGTGGCTGGCGAAGACCATGGGACCCACCATGGGCGAGGTCCTCGGCGCGGGCGTGCCGCATCTGTTCGGCATGGACATGGAGCACCGGCTGGGCGTGAACAACATGTTCAACGTCCCCCAGCTTAATGGCACCTCGGCCAAGGACTTCCTGGAAGTAGCCGGGGGGTTCGCGCTGGGCTCGCCCGGCAGCGCGGCGGCGAACGTGGTAAGCGGGTTCGCCAAGATGCTCCAGGGCGGGTTGTCCGGCGGGCTGCACGACATGACGGAAGGGGCTAAGATATTATTCCCCCGCGTGCTGCACGACCCGTTCAAGGCCATTGGGCTGGCCCAACATGGCGTGGTCGACAGCCGTGGCAAGGAGATCCTCTCCCCGGCGAAGATCAGCCCGCTGGACGTGGCCTATCAGGCGTTCGGTATCGCCCCTTCACGGGTCACCGAGGCGCGGGAGGGACGTCAGGCCATCGTCCAGGCGCGCGACTACCTGAACGAGACGCGAACCAAGCTCGTGCAACGCTGGCTGGGAGCGGACCCCGTGGACCGGGCGGCGATCTGGTCGGAGATCGCCCACTTCAACGCCAGCCCGCAGGTGAACCTGGGAGCGAAGATCACAAGAGATCAGCTGTTGCAGCAACTCAACGAACGGCGGAAAGGCCAGCAGCACCCCGGTGCGTTCGGCCTGAGACTGCCCAAGGCCAGCGAACGGCAACTCATGGAGTATGGCGCGTTCGCCAATCACTGACAGGAGTGCGTGATGAGTATCGGTTTGCTGTTCTGGGTGATCTTCGTGATCGCCATCATCTTCGGAGCCTGGGGACGCACGCCCGGTGGCTCGCCCTACTGGGCGAGCTACAACGGCTGGGTGTTCGTGGTCCTATTGTTCCTGTTGGGGTGGCGCGTCTTCGGCTTCGTCATCCAGGGATAAAATTTTACTACCGGCATAAAAATAGCCCCCGGCTCTGGCGTGCCGGGGGCAGGTTACGATTGGAGTCGTGCGAGAAAATGCTAATAAACTCGCCCTTGGAGCCTACCGCCGACGTAGTTGGGTTAGCAAGAGCATCTCCCGCTGAACTTCCAACATGTCACGTTGTATCCTGGCCTGTTCGACCCCCTCCAGCCGCCGGTCCAGGTTGTCCTGACCGACGCACGAGGGGAGGACGAGCAACGCAAGAAGGCACACGGCACGGGGCTTCATGAGTCGCTCCTTGGGCTGATCGGTTTACTACCGTATTATCATAGGACATTCCGGGGGAAGGACCATGGTCAGCAAGTCGCACGCCAACTATCTGCGTAACCGGGACTGGTACCTTGCCCGCGAGGCGTCGCCCGAGGGCGTCAAAAAGCGCGTCGAACGGGATCAGGCCCGCACCAAGGAGATCAAGGCGGGGAATTTATCCCCGCACTCGAAACTCACGGTGGACCATAAGAAGCCCCTGTCCAGGGGTGGCGGGAACGCGACCAGCAATCTGGCGCTGGTAAGCGGCAAGAAGAACCGAGAGAAGTTCAATCACTGAACATGCTGTCGGGGGGCGTGAAGGCCGGGCGTTTGTAGAACACCCGGTTACATTCGGCGCATCGAAACGCCATCCATATGGTGCCTCGATGCGTGCACGTTACGACGGTGCCACGGTGCTGACCCAGCTTATGTAGCAGGTCGTGCCATAGTTGTTCGAACGTCATGTCTCCATGGCCGTCGTATGAAAGTTCTCCATCTCCAACTGGATCATCCTGGTTCGGCCCTCCTTGAACGCCGCGACCAGCACCGGGTGCTGGGCACAACCGATACACAACGCCACGTCTACATTGTCACGCACGCCGATGGGGCGCTCACAAACGCCGCATGAGATGTTCCTCATCTCGATGCGTCCGAGGGTGACTTGCGCAGCAGAGCCGCCACCGCGTCGTCGTTGACGCTGTTGGCGATGTCGGCCAGCCGCCCGGTCAGCGGAATGTCGATGACATGGCTCACGCCACCAGCGAAGCCGGTGCCGCCGCCCAGGGATTTCCGATGTTGCACCGCGCCCATTTTATCCACCAGTTGTTTGATGATGACGGTGGCCGGAAGGCCCCGTGAATGTAGCCACTCGTTGAACGCCGCCCGGTTCACCCGCAGGATCTTCGCCGCCGTGGCGATCTGCAGCCGCACCACGTTGCCGCGCGGCACGCCCGACATGGTTACCTTGCCCGCGCCGCCGCTGGAGAAGTTGTCGGTCCGCAGCCGGTAGTCGGCTTGCGAATAGACGAAGCCGTTGACGATCTCCTCCACGTCCAGACCGCCCGCCGCCGCCACCATGGTGCGGGTGGCCCGGCTCTCGCGCTGCGCCAGGAACGCCGTCTTGAGCACGCCCAGGATGCCCGGCACGTCGAAGTTAAACAGGCCCAGTTTACGTCCGTAGTAAGCGCCGACCAGGGTGCACGCCATGGCGGTCACGCTGAACCGCTCGTCGCGCTGCATCTTCAAACCGTCAGACAGCATCTTCATCGTCGACGAAAGTTTGTTTTGCACTTCTTGTAAATGCGTGGCGACGTACTGGAGATACACCCGACCTGCGTGCCCGTAGTTGTTCTCGCACAGCTTGATGGACTGACCCGCCATGGGATCGAACGCCGTCGGGATCTTCGCCATCTCGACCTCAAGCAGACGCGCCAGCCCGCTGTCGGTGCCATCGTCCCGCGCCAGCAAATAGTCCTGACATGGACGGTTGGAGGTGAACACCAGCATGGTCTCCCACTCGCCCACCTCGCGCAGGGTGGTGTCGGAGTTCATGCGGGAACGCTCCTTGCCCTGGGGGATGGTGAAGATCATCTCCACGAACGCGTCCTGATAGTCCTTGCGGACCCGCAACTCATCCCAATACCGTATTAAAATCCTCGGCTCGCTCAGGGATTTCATCACCGCGTTGGGCGTGTCCTGCATGGACTGCATGGACCTGGGGTCGCCCCACACCGACTGGCCCACCTTGATCGCCGTGGACTTGCCGATGCCGCTCTCGGTAGACCAGAAGCTCATGGTCATGCCGCGCACGTCGCCGCAAAGGGATATGAGCACGGCACCGAACGACGTGGCGATGATGCCCTGACAGTCGGGACGGCCCCCCTCGAACAGCGCCGCCGCCTTGCGCCAGTTCGCCATGTCCCCGGCTGGTCGATACATGGCGGCGATCTTGGGGTCACCGCCCGGCACTTTGTCGATACTACCGTCGGTCTTGTAGAGCGTTCCGGCGATAGCCACTCCGATCCGGTTGCCCCGCGCGTCGATGTTCCACCCGAAGGGACGGACCACCTCGGTCTTTACTGTCTGCTGCAGCCGTAGCTGCGATATCCACGCCATTACGAAGTCTCCCGCGTGCGCGGCGGTATGCCGCGTGACCGCCACGCCCTGCTTCGAGAAGTAGCCCACCTGGATTTGCGTGGTCATGTCGGCTTCATTGGCCGCGACGGGATAGTCACGGCCAGCCAGCTTGTAGGTGAAGCTCAGCCGGTGCCCGCCCGTGGGCAGTTCATCCAGCCGGGGTTTCGCCACGTCGCCAAAGAACAGGAACACCCACTCGGCGTCCTCACCTTTGCCGTCCATGCGTTGGATGGCCGTCTCGCCCGCCAGCACCACCCGCCGGTATTTGTAGGGCAGGTCTTCCACGTCCACGCCCAGCGACAGGGGCGAGGTTATCTTGTCCTTGAAAGGACACGTCCCGCACACGCCGGGACGTGTCATGTCGTAATGTTTGCAGGTAGGCGCTCCAAGGATCTTGCCGTCCGTCTCTTTCTCGGCCCGCGCGAACGCGGCCTCGGTCTTGTCGGCGTCGTAGTCCTCGTGGTCTTTGCTTATGGGATGGATGAAGTCCTTGCCGTCCTTGGTATGCACGGCCATCGAGATGTTGCCGAGATACCAGAGCGGGTATGGATCGCCGTCACCGCCCTTGGCCAGGGACAGCTTGATTTGCTCGCACCTTTTGGCGATCTCGGCGAACTGGAACCGGCTCTCGATACGAGCCGACTGGTTCAGCCCCGGCCCACCCGGCGGGATGTAGGAGGGGCGTGGGCCGATGGAGGTGACGGTGGCCCCGCCATGGGTGCCGTTAGCGCGGACCTTCTGCACCCCTACCCAGGGCGTCAGCTTGGCCATGATGTCGGCGTTGGGGTAGTCGCTCGCCGACAGCTTCGGGAACCCCTCGACCGCCACCGGCTGGCCCGACTTGAAGTTGAACGTCCCAGGCGGGCGCATGATGCGGGCCCCGTCCACCGTGGGTGCCGTGTCGCCCACCCAACCGTGCGCGACCATCGCCTCGCGCAGCGCGTCGGCCATGGGTTGCCACTCACCGAGCGTGATGGCGGTTTCGAGTATCCAATACCAATGGAACCCGTAGCCGCTGTTCACCCACATGCTGGGCATGGGCAAGCCCGTGGCCTTCGTGAAAGCCTTGAGCCACTCGATGGCTTTACTACGGTCGGAAAAAACCTTGGTGGCGTCTTTTTTGTCGCCGTCCCGCTTGACGTCGGCGTCGATGACCAGCGTGCGTATCAGATGCACGTTGGCCTGTTCGCGCTTGGCGCGGACCGTGGGCTCGCCTTTCTGCGAGTTGCCGATCTCGGCGACGTTGTAGGATGCGACAGCGAAATAGGCGTCGGCCTTGATGCTCGACGCCCATCGTAACCAACTCGCCGCCTGGGATACCTGTGCCGGTGGGAAACTTCGTGAGGCCCAGCCTCGTCCTTCGCCCTTCCATGTAATGGTCAGATAATTCCCTTGGACGGGAACCACACGCGTTAAAAAGCCTTCTACATCCGCTGCTGTTTGCATGGTTGTCGACCCCTCGAAGAAGAGAGGGGCGTGGCTGACACCACGCCCCTCGAAAGGTCGAACCTAGTCGTCGTTGAGCAGGTTGCTGATCTCATCCTCCAACGATGCCGGTGCGCCCTGAATTACTACCGTCGGTGCCGAAGCCGGTGCGGGTGCCGCCGCCTTACGAGCCGGTGCTGGCGCGGCTGCCGCTGGCTGCGGCACCGGAGCCGGTGCGGGCGGCGGGGGAGGTGTCGGAACCGGGCTCGGTTCCGGCTCGTCCGGCTCGCTGACCTGCGCCGCCGGGGACGGGCGGGCCAACTGGAGATGCGCCGGGCGCGCCCCCAGCGCCGAGGCCGGTTCGGATACCACGTCCGCCGTCGCGTCCTCCAACATGCGTTGGACGATATCGGAACGACCGTGCTCGATGACCGTGGAGTAGTCTTCCGCGCTCTCGATCCAGCCGATGCTGTTGAACGTCAGTTCCTGGTGCGTCACGGCGGGGTTGAACCCGATGCGTGTCACCACCTGGGAAATGTCGGCACCCAGCCGCTCAAGCTGACGGGTGTAACGATCCAGGTTCGCCAGCGAGGTCGGCGGGATATCGAGCAGCATGGCACCGCCATAGACGTCGTTGTTCACGTCGCCAGCGGGGACCATGGCGATGCGACGGCCATCACGGCACGCCTTCGCCTTGCGTCCGTTCTCGGTCGTGGCCGAGCCCCAGATATTCTGCGGGCACGTAGCACACATGCTGTTCTGCTTGAGTGCGCTGGCCGGATCAGGTGATACCCCGTTCACGCTGAAGCAATCAGGAGCTTTGCTCTCGCCAGCGGCGAAGCCGTTCTGATACCACTTCTTGCTGATCGCGCTGGCGATACCGACGACCACCATGTCAACGTGTTGCACGGGCGCTTTCGGCAACGGCTTGCCGTTGTGGTCGGTGCCAGCCGACATCTCGATGAGGATCTCCTCCCCACGATAACGCACGCGCCAGTTCTTGCCGCGAATTTTAAGCACCGCGAACGACGCCTGGAGATTGGCCCGCGCCGCCTGATTGAGGCGCAGCCCGTTCGACCCCATGAGGTGCTGCGGCGCGGCACCGAGGTTAACCAACTGATTGTCCATTTGTATCACTCCTTGTCCGATGTGGATAACTTGGCGGTGTCGCTGGCGCGTCGCACATTGACTACCACCTCTGACGAAGTTTCAACCCCCGGAACGGTTTCCTTCGTGGTCTCAGTTAGTTCCTGTAACGCGAGTTTGGAAATCCGTGCTTCCAAAAGATCCCACGCTTCATGCTCACGTATGTAACCCAGAGCCGCCGCCCAGTCCGTGACCTTGGCCGACGTGCGCACCGCCTGATAAGCCGTGCCGTGCGCTGACTTCATCGACTTGAGACCCGACTGGTGCATCGCTTCCAGCATGTAGGCTTCCAGCTTGTCGAGTGCGCTGGTGTAGGGCTTCATCGACTCCTTGTGTTGATCCTCCAACACCTTCTTCTTATCACGAATTTTGACATATTTTTCAATCATGTTGTCCATCGTCATCCGTGGACGTTCGGTTGTTTCACCCATTTGTTTCACTCCTTGCCGAATACACGCCTCAGATCCTGGTTTAACTCCTTGCCGCCGCGTATGCCGTCACTCGGCGTGCTGCCGGTGAACACCATGCCGCGCACGCCCGGTTTGGTGAGCTTGAGATGCTGGCCCTTGGTTTTCGTTACCACATAGCCCCTGCTCTCAAGCTCACGTATATATTTACGAACACTCACATTATCTTACTCCCGTAGTTGGTTTTTTCGTTGCGCGGGGGGTGGTCGGCGAACTCACATTACGTTTTAGACTGGTCTTCTTTCATCCATCGGCGCTCACACTCGATGCACGCCCACGCACTCGCTTCTTCCGGGACCGGATAGCGCGCGACGGTGTACGGCTGTCCACAAAAATCGCACTTATCAGGCAAGCCGCCACGCAGTTCAACAATCAGATCGAAAGCCGCCTGAGTGATCGGATTAGTGTCGCGCGGGACCATGTTAAAACGCCTTCTTTTGCTGATGGAACAAATCCAGCAAACAATTCTGCATACGCTGACGCTGACGCAACTTCGTGTACGTGGCCTGTTCGACGGGGGTGCCTACCATATGGACGATCATCGTCTTATGTTTCTGCCCTGGTCGATTGATCCGCGCATTCGCCTGTTCGTAAATCTCAAGGCTCGTGGTCGGCGAATACCAGACAATAGTGTCGGCCTCGGTCAGTGTCAAGCCATGTGCTAAAGTTTGTGGATGCGCAACGATTATCCTGGGCATGGAAGTTCCCTGGAAATCACTGAATATTTTATCACGCGCCGCGCGCCCGATACCGCCGTGTATGATCGCGATATCATATTTTTGTTTACGCAAATATGATGAAACACCGAGTAGCGCGTGCATGAACGGAACCATGACCAATACTTTCCGCTCGGTCTCATCAAGCACTTCGGTCAATGCCGACAATCGCGTCGTCGCGTCCATTTCGTAGACGGTATGTTTGTCGGTATAGAGATAACCGCACGACACCTGTAGCAACTTGTTATGCAACACGCCCTGGTTGACCGCCGAGATGTCCTCGTTCTTCTGGGTCAGCATGTGGGCCTTATGGTATAACAGCGAGTAGGCTTTCTTGGCGTCCGCGTCGAGCATGACCGCCCGGTCGACAATCGAGCACTCCGGTAACTCCATCACGTCATCGCGTGTGTAGCGCACCGATGGCGACATGGCCTGACGCACGATGGCGTTCGCGTCCGGCTTCGGATACCAGCGGAACTGGTTGATCCGTCGCATGGTCAGATCCTGGAACGCCGTGAAGGATCTCACGGTGCGCTCGGGGGTGAGCAGCCGCACCTGCGCCCAGGCGTCCGTTGGGGCGTTTGGCGTGGGACTCCCGGTCAGCCCCCAGGCGTATTTGACGCCGGGGTGGGCGATAAGGGCTCGCGCTGAGTTCCACAACTCCGTGCGACGGTTACGATAAATAGCCAACTCATCCAGAACAACAATGTCAAAACCAGCCTCCTGGACCGCACTACCCAATACACGTAGCCCATGATGGTTTATCACACATATGTCAGAACCTGAGTTCAACAGCCTGATACGTTTTTCTTTACTACCGTAGAGAACCGTGACCCTGCGGTTCATCACCAGCTGGAACAACTCCTTTTCCCAGACGGGGGTGAGCGTACTCAAGGGCGCGACCACGATCATTCGTTTGGCCTGACCGGTCCGCATGAGGTAATCGGCGGCGTAGATGACCGACCGGGTTTTGCCGGTCCCCATCGAACTCAAAACGTAGCACCGGTCGCTCTCGGACAATAACGCAGCCGTGGTGCGCTGGATATCCCATGGTTTGGTGTTCAGCCAGTCGTAGCGGGTCAGAATGGGTGCCGGGACGGGGATGCCCACGTTGCGGGCGATGCGGGCCTCGTCGGGCTTGTTGGGCAGCAGGAGCATCCGCGAGCCCTGCCAGACAAAGGGCCGGGCGTGCGGCACCGCCGACGCCAGCGCGCCATCCCATGGGACGGCGACGTGCTGGCCGTCCTTGGTGATAAATGTGATCGGCGTCTCAGCGTTCATCCGTGCACCATGATCCCTTCCAGGTATTCCTCTAGTTCGCCAAATCCCTCGGTATCGTCCACGCCGACGATCAGGAACGTCGTGGCTCCCGACTTGCGCATACGCTCCATGACACGCTCTTGCAGCCGTGTCGTGCGGCCCGACTTGGCCTTGGCCTCGATGGAGAAGAAGCGCCCGTTGGCGCAACAGAGAAAGTCAACGGTGCGACTGCCCAGCCCCATCTGGACCGGCATGAAATAGTATATCTCCTCTTCGTATCGGTCCAGCAATTTCTTGATCTTGTCTTTGACCTTACCCTCTGGGGTGCTCATGTTTTACTCCCGTCATAAACTAATCAGCACATACGCTATGAGTTCGGGATCTATCGTCGCGTACTCGATCAGCATGTTCTCGAAGCGTTTGGTTATGGGCAACAGGGGCGCGCTGGCCAGCACAGTCTCGTTGCCCTTTCGGATGACGCGCCACCACGAGTCCCGCTTGTCGTCCCGATGGATGGCCACCCACGGCACGCCCTCGTGCATACCCACGTCGAACAGGATCTTGTCACGAACCTTCCGGGGGAACTGACGGCGCAACAATCGGGTTTGCACGCCGTAGGAAGCGGTGTTGCCGAAATCGGTTATGTTATAGGTTTTCAGTTCGCTCCGGGGGATGCGCGTCATGGCGCATCCAGTAATATCCTGGAGATATGTTCGTCCGACGGGAACTTGTCCACGTCGGTCAGTTCAAGTTCGCGCATGTTGTCGAAGCAAACCATGATGCGGTCCGTGCCGAACTCCAACCGAGATATGCGCGCCAGCACCCGGAACGGTAGCTGATCGACCAGGATTTTGGTGCGCGCTTCGATAAACACGCGCAACGGTTGCACGGTCACGAACGGCGTGGACTGTCGCGCGGCTCCCAGAACATGCTGGTATGCGCTCTGGTATGCGTTCGCCTGTTGCGCGTTCGCGAGCGCCTGATGCGCCGTGACGTTCGCGGCTATCTGTGCCTGTCGCGCCTGCGTCATGGCGATGCCGATGTTGTTGTAGTTTGGGTTGTTGGGGCCGTAGTTGGGCGCGGCGGCTGCCCCGCTAAGGCCCAGCGGATCGACGCCCATCATATCACTTCCCATGGAAGGGGCAGGAAGTAACGGCGCACCACCGCTTACATAGCCCACCAGGGTTTGGAGGATATTCTTGTGCTTGTCTGGCA
>DATLVT010001022.1:0-7371 GCA_035577105.1 Polyangia bacterium | reverse complement strand
CGCCTGGGTCTCGGTGGGCTCGACCAATTTCGACAGCCGATCCTTCAGACTGAACGCGGAGGCGAACCTCAACGTGCTTGATGGGGCCTTTGCCCTGCAGGAGCACCGCGCCTTCGATCTGGACCGGAGGCGGTCCCATCGGGTGACCTCGGACGAGTGGATCCACCGGCCGCGGCTGGATCGCATCGGTGACTGGTTCGCCGGCCTCGTCGATTCGCAGCTCTAGCGGCGACCGCGCCCCTGGTGCCTCGCACTAGGCGATGGCCCGTTGCTCCGCCGACATCTTCATCGACGGCGGCAGCAGGCGGTCGATCGTCAGCAAGGCGATCAGCTGGCCTTCGAAGGCGACGACGTGCGAGATGGGGAGCCGGGAGGCTTCGCGGACCGGCTCGAGGCGTTCGGGCTGGATGTCGATGATGCTCAGCACCTGATCGACCAGGATGCCGGTCATGGCGCCCTCGAGGACCGTGAGGATGCAGGGCGGGCGCTCGCTCATGTCGAAGGGGCGCAGGGCCGTCCCCTGCTGGCGCCGCAGGTCGATCACCGGGATGATGGCGTCGCCCACGTCGGCCATGCCGTCGAAGTAAGAGATGTTGCTGGGCAGCGCGGTCAGCATCACCGAGGCCTGGATGCGCTCGATGCGATCCAGCGTCATGGCGTACAGCTCGCGCCCCACGCGCAGCGACAGCAGCTGCTGGCGCTGGCCGCGCTCGTCGCTGCGCGCGACCTCCGGCGCGGGGGCGGTCTGCTGCGGGATCGCCGCGCGCAAGGCCGGCCCCACCTGCGACAGGAGCTGCTTGAGATCGATCAGGCCGACGATCTCGTCCGCATGGAGCACGAAGTATCCGCCGATCCCGGCCATGGCCTGCGGCATCGGGTTGATGATGCTCGGGGAGACGCGCTCGAGGCCGATGGCCCGATCGACGAAGAGGGCCACCGGGAACCCGTCCTCCAGCTCGGCGATGAAGCAGACCTCCGGCGTGTGCCCCTCCCTGGTGGGACGACCGAGCAGCATCGCCGTCGAGACAGCGACGATGGGCGTGCCGCGGACGTCGATGAGGCCCAGGATCCAGTCTGGCGCGCCCGGCATGACGCGAATCCCATCGGGAACGTTCAGCTCGATGATCGACTTGTTGGGGATGGCATAGCGCTCGCCGGCGATCTCCAGCAGCAGCAGGGCCAGCCACTCCTGCTCCGGTTCCTTCGGCGTCTCCACCTTCGCCTCGGGGAGAAGAACGGCGCCCTCGGGACCGGACAGTTCCAGTCCGTCGCTGGTGGCCAGCAGATCGAGATCGAGCACGTAGTGCAGCACCCCTTGGTGCTCGCACTCGCCCATGTACAGCGCACCGGCCGCCCGCGCGTGCATGACGGTCGCCGCCAGCGTCTCGTCGTCCACCTGGATCATCCCGGTGACCTGCAGGACCCGCAATGCCAGCGAGCCCCCGCGATCGGACACCACGACCAGGATGCCCCCCGCGGCGGACGGCAGATCCAGCAGCGAAGCCACATCAACTTGCGGCATCACCTGACCGAACACCTCGACCAGGCCTTCAAATGAAGGGGCGCTGTACGGCAACGGGGTGACCACCGCCGCCTCGGCCACGCCGATCACCCGCTCCAGCGGAACCGCCACGTGGGCGGAGGCCAGGTTGCAGCAAAGAAGGTTGCGCTGGGCCATATTCCCCTACCCCGCCGCCCCGTCGAGCGACCACACGCCGCGCCAGCTTGTTGATGATGTCCGCAGCAACACGCGGCACCGCGCGCGCAGCCGCACCGCCGCGCCGTCGGACGGTCGACGTTGCAGCGCCTCGTCGAACGCCTTCAGCGCCCTGGCAAAGTGCCCCGCCTCGTAAAGCTCCATGCCACGAGCGTAGGCCGCCAGCCCGGCGGCGTCGAATTTTGACGGGTCGGACAGCAGCTCGTACAGCGTGATGGGCTCGCCGTCGGGGTCAAGCTGCACGACATCGAGGCGGCGGGCGGGGATGGACGCAGAGGCGGCCAGGGCGCCCAGGGTGCGGCCGCAGACGACCAGCTCGGCACCATAGCCCTCGGTCAGACGCCCCAGCCGCGCCGCCAGGTCGCTGGCCCCGCCCATGGTGCGAAAGCGGCGCCCCCGCGGCGGACCCAGCTCGCCGGCGAAGACAAAGCCGGTGACGATGGTGGCGCCGACCTCGACGAACGGCTGACCGGCCTCTTGACGTTCCGCGCGGCGGGACTGGCAGGCGGCCAGCAGCTCGGCGGCGGCGGCGGCGGCGCGGGGCGCATGATCGACGCGCCGCTGGGGGACGCCGAACACGGCCAGCGTCGAGCCGCCCAGGTGCCCGTCGATGATGCCCTCGTGCTTTCGGATCACCTTCTCGATGATGGCCAGGTGTTCGTTCAGCAGCTCGACCAGCGCGGTCACCTCGACGCGCTCGCACAGCCCGGCCAGCCCCTTTACGTCGATCGACAGCGCGCTGGCCGTGGCCGCCGCCCCCTCCGCCGACAGCGCCTGGTCGGGCTCGTCCAGCGGCGGCAGGCCCAGGACCCGGCGGAGCGTCTGCCTGATCAAGCTGCCGCGCGTGTTGCGCAGATCGCGGCTGACGGCGCCGGTCGGCTTGTCGATGACGTCGGCGGCGCCCAGGCGAAGGGCCTCGGCGCGCAGGCGCGGGCCCTCGTGACCCAGGTGGGACAGCACCACGATCTTGACCGGGCTGCGCAGGCGAAGGCGCCGCATGGTGTCCAGGCCGGACAGCTCGGGCATCTCCAGATCCAGCAGCACGCAGTCGGGTTTGTGCTGCCGAACCTTCTGCAGGGCGATCTTGCCGTTCTCGGCCACGTCGACGACGCTGAGCTCGGGATCGGACGCCACGATCTCGCTGATCAGCTTGCGCATCAGGCTGCTGTCGTCGACCACCAGCACGCGCTTTTGCGGGCCGGCGCTCATCGGGCTCTCTCCCCGCCGGCGCTGGCGAAATGGGCGCCGTCCCACCAGGAGGCCAGCAGCGACAGCGCGTACCGGCGCCGTTCGCCGGGCAGCGCCAGCGGCAGCTGAACGTCCGGCTTCACGCGCAGGCGCAGGCGGCCGCTGGCGTGGTTCATCACCTGATCGCAGAGCGGTCGCAGCCGTCGCGGGACGATCGGCACGTCGATGAGGTCGCTGTCATAGCAGTTGACGATCTCCTCGACCGCGTCGACCAGCAGCGTCAGCTGGCGCGCCCCATCGGTCGACCGCCAGCGCAGGATGGCGCCGTCCTGCGGCGGGCGCGGCTCGGGCACGCCCAGCAGTCGCCGCACGTCCAGCACCGGCTCGCTGACGGTCGCCCGGTTGCGATGGAGCCACCCGCAGAAGCGCGTCTGGCCGAGCACCGGCTCGATGAAGACGATGTTCTCCGCGGGAAACAGGAGCAGCCACTCACCGCAGGTGGTGCCGACGTGCTCGCGCATCAGAAGATCTCCTCGGCCACGCGCACGGCGTGGGTTCGCAGGCCGAAGACGGCGAAGCGACGGGCCAGATCGAACAGCCCCTCGGGATCGACCACCACCACGATCTTGTCGGTCCCGATGGTCGAGATGCCCCCGATGCCCGGCAGCTTGGCGATGCGCGGGTGCATCTCCTGGATCAACAGATCGGTGCGACGGCGGATGCGGTGGACCTGGAAGCCGACCCGGCGTCCCTCCAGCTCGCACACGACGATGGCCAGGTCGTTGTTCTTGGTGTCGGCGGGCGGCGCCGGCAGCTTCAGCAGATCGACCACGCTGAACAGCGGCAGGAAGCGATCGTGAATCAGGATCGACCGCTGGCCGTTGACCGACTGCACGTCGCTGGCCGGGGCGACCACGCACTCGGAGACCATGCGATCAGGAAAGGCCACCGTCTGGACGCCGGTCTCGGCCAGCAGCATCGACTGAATCGCCTTCGACAGGGGGATGTCGATGCGAAAGGTGGTGCCGCGTCCCCGGTGCGTGACGATGTCGATGGCACCGCCCAGCTTGGTGACGTTGACCAGGGCGACGTCCATCCCCACGCCGCGTCCCGAGGTGTCGGTGACCCGCTCGGCCGTGGAGAAACCGGGCGAGAAGATGAAGTGCGTGATCTGTTCTTCGCTGAGCGTGGACGCCACGGTGGCGTCGACCAGGTTGCGGGCGATGGCTCGCTCCAGCACGCGGTCGAGGTCGATGCCGCGCCCGTCGTCCCCCACCTCGATGATGATGTGGTTTCCGCGCTGCTCGGTGTGCAGGACCAGCGTGGCCAGGCGCGGCTTGCCGGCCTTCTCGCGCACGTCCGGGGACTCGATGCCGTGGTCGATGCAATTTCGCAGCATGTGCATCAGCGGATCGGCCAGCAGCTCCAGCATGCCGTTGTCGACGCGGATGCCGCTCGACTGCGCGTCCAGGCGCACCTCCTTGCCTTGCCGCTGGGCCAGGTCGCGGACCATCCGAGGAAAGCGCGCGAAGAGCGTGTCCATGGGGATGACCCGCAGGCCCAGGGTCATCTCGTGGATCATGCTGATCAGGCGGTGGGTCTCGGCCTCCAGCGTGGCGTAATCGTTCTGCTGGCGCACCAGACGTTCGATCTTGGGCAGCAGCTGCGGGGCGTGCAGCACGCTGTAGTCGGAGATCTCGGTCAGCGAGTCCTGCACCTCCGTATCGAAGACCAGGGCGTTGAAGCGGGTGGTGACGCTGAAGAACTGGCCGATGCGGCCGAACATCGAATCGAGCAGCGCGACCGGAACGCGCACCTGGGTCTCGCTGCTGCCCATGGTGTCGGCGACGGGGCGGATCTTGGCCCGAAAATGGGCGTCGCCGGCCTGCTGATCCAGCTTGCGCACGGCCACCGTGGCGTTGCCGCCGACAAGCTGGGCGACGCGCTCGCGCAGCTGCGGCTCGGTCTCCTCGGTGGCCAGCAGCACGAACAGGGTCGGCTCGCCGTCGACGATCTCCGCCTCGGCCAGCAGCGGCTGCAGACCGCGGCTGAGCGCCGGGGCCAGCGCCGCCAGCTCGACGCTGGTGCTGTTCGGCTGCAGCGTCACCTCGAAGAGCTGGTAGGCGGCATCGACGGCCACCTTCTGCAGGCGCGCCGACAGGGCGGACGGCAGGGAACGGAAACGATCGAGATCAAGCCGCCGCATGTCCAGGGACATCAGCACCTGCGCTGGCAGCTTCAGCGGCTCCTCCAGCATGTCCCGCACCTTGTCGGCGGCCAGCGCGGTCACGTCGCTGGACGGCGCGCCGGGCGCCAGCTCCGCGCGCAACGACTGGCCCACCAGGTCCAGGGCCAGCCGGCGGGTCTCCACTGGAGATGACGCGCTGATGATCTGCGGCAGCAGGCCGATGAACGGGCTCTGCGGCACCAGGGCGCGCAGCAGCCAGCCCACGTCGCTCCACCGCCGCTCGTCCGCCGCGCGCAAGAGCTCTGGCGCCAGCCAGGGACGGGCCAGCCGCACCGCCTCGGCGACGCCGCAGTCGCGCTCCAGCACCTGGGCCAGCCGCTCGATCAGGCACAGGCAGCGGGCGAACTCGGCCGGACGGCCGCGGTTCTGCAGCCAGCGCACGGACCGCTCCAGCGCGCCGAACCCGACCTGCTTGCAGGCGAACGCCAGGACGCCGATGTCCTCACGCGCCTGCGCGCCGGCCCCCTCCCCTGCGACGCCGGCGGCGCGGACAATCGACGGCAGCAGCTCCTCGAACAGCTCGGCCAGCGCGATCAGGGTGGGTTGATCGAAGTAGAGATCGGCCTCCGGCGGCGGGGCGGCCGCGTCGGCGTCGGCATCCCCTTGGCCGTCGACCGTCGTCGCCGCCGCGTCGGCTGCGCCGCCGGGACCTTGCTCGGCGCGCGCCGGGGCGTCGGCCTCGGCCAGCGCGCGCAGCAACGCCTCGTCGGCCTGAAAGTCGCCGCCTTCGATGATGCGGGTGCGGGCAACCTTGAAAGCATCGATGGCCCGCAGGAACAGCTCCTGGGCTGGACCGTCCAGCGTGTACCGCCTGTCACGCACGGCGACCAGCAGCGATTCCACCACGTGGGCCAGCCGCTCCAGCCCCGCCTGCGCCAGCACGCGCGCCAGCCCCTTGATCGAATGCACGCTGCGCAGCAGCAGCTGGAAGTCCTGCTCGTAGACCGGCTCGGTGGCGGCGCGCACCAGCACCTGCTCGCAGGCGGCCACATGCTCCAGCATCTCGACGGCGAACGCCGACAGCAGCGCGCGATCGACGTCAGCCATCTCCGCCTCCGTTGCTGTCGGCGCCGAAGTCCGTCTGCCGGTGCGCGGTGAAGGCCGCGCGCAGGGCAGCCACGAAGGGCGCCCCGTCGTCATCGGCCAGGCTCAGGCTGCTGGACCCCTGAGGCTTCTGCACGAAGTGCGCGGGGATCGACTGCAGCAGCGCCCCCAGGCCCGGCGATCCCGGCGCCAGATAGCCGGACAGCAGCACCACGGGCGCGTCGCTGACCAGCATCACCTTGCCGGCCAGCACCTTCAACGCCGCGGCCTCCAGGCGATCGGCGTCCAGCACCAGGACGTCGTGGTCAACCTGACGGGCCGCCTGCAGCAACTCGGATGGCGACACCGCGATGACCTGCGGGTGGGGCGCCGCGCCTGCCTGCAAGACCTGTTTGCAGAGCACGGCGAACACCGGGTCGGCGGTGGCCAGCAGGACGCGCGCGCCCGTCGCGGAGGCACGACCCGTGTCGGGCGGCGTCGGGCCGTCGGCCGCGCCGGCTGAGCTGTCGGCCGAGCGACCCGGCGAACCGTCGCCGGTCTTACCCCTTACCCAAGGCAATGGCTGCCCCCCACCCGCGCCCCGCGCCGCGCGGCTTCGCTCCACATGTTCAGCGCGCTGGCGATCCCCTCGGGCGACTTTATCCAGCGGGCGGCGCCGTTGTCGATCACCGCCTGGGGCATCCCCGCCACGGCGCAGCTGTCGGGGCGCTGGGCGATGACCGGCAAGCCCCTCCTGGCCATGGCCAGCGCGCCGGCGGCGCCGTCCTGGCCCATGCCGGTCAGGATGGCCGCGCCCACCACCACGTCGGCGGCCACCGCGCTGGACAGCACCTCGTCGACGCTGGGATGGAACGGGTTGCCCTCGACGACGGCGCCGCGCAGGTGCAGCGCCCCGCCCCGCCGCAGCACGCGAAAATCGCTGCCCCCGCGCAGCACGCCGATCACGCCGGCGGGCGGCAGCGGGCCAACCGCCACCTCGCGCACCGTCAGGCCGGTGTGTTCGCTGAGCCGCGCGGCGAATCCCGCTGTCTCGCTCTCCGGCATGTGCTGCACGATCAGCAGGGGGATGGCCGGCGCGGTCACCTCCTCGAACAGCTTCAACAGCAGCGACGGCCCCCCCGTCGACACGCCGATCACGATCAGCTCCAGGGCGGCGTCGCTGACCTCCGGGCGC
>DATLVT010001021.1:0-3324 GCA_035577105.1 Polyangia bacterium | reverse complement strand
TGTCGTTCATCAGGGCCATGGCGGCGGGGAAGATCGCCAGCTCGCCTTTCATTGCACGGCGCAGCAGGCGCCCGGGGACCAGCAGCCGGTTGATCTCGTTGGTCCCCTCGAAGATGCGGTTGATGCGCGCGTCGCGCCAGTGGCGCTCGGCGCCGTAATCCTCGACGTAACCGGCGCTGGCGTGGATCTGCACGCCCTCGTCGACGACGTAGTCCAGCATCTCGGAGCACCAGACCTTGACCATCGAGCACTCGACGTCATAGTCCTCGATGCGCTTGAGGCAGGTCTCGGTGTCCTTGATGTCGACGTCGCTGAGGTTGCGGTCGATCATGCCGGCGGTGCGATAGACCACCGACTCCGAGACGTAGGTCAGGATGGCCATCTCGCCGATCTTGTGGCGGATGAGGCCGAAGTCGGCGATGGGGTGGCCGAAGGCCAGGCGGTTGTTGGCGTACTGGATCACCTCGCCCAGGGCCAGCTTGGCGCCGCCCGTCACGCAGGCGCCCAGCTTGAAACGTCCCATGTTGAGGACGTTGAAGGCGATCTTGTGTCCCTTGCCGATCTCGCCCAGCACGTTCTCTCTGGGGATGACGGCGTCGTTGAGGATGAGGGGGCGGGTCGACGATCCCTTGATGCCCGTCTTCTTCTCCTCGGCGCCCAGGCTGACGCCGGGCATTCCCTTCTCGATGATGAACGCGGTGAATTGCTCGCCGTTCACCTTGGCGAAGGTGGTGTAGACGTCGGCGAAGCCGGCGTTGGTCAGCCACATCTTCTCGCCGTTCAAGATCCAGCTCTTGCCGTCGGGCGACAGCATGGCCCTGGTCTTGGCGTTCATGGCGTCCGATGCCGACGACGCTTCCGACAGGGAGTACGACGCGATCCACTCGCCGCTGGCCAGCTTGGGCAGGTACCTGGCCTTCTGCGCCTCGGTGCCGAAGTAGACGATGGGCAGCGTCCCGATCCCGGTGTGGGCCATGAACGTCACCACGAAGCTTCCCTCGCGGGCGGCGTTCTCGGCCGCGATCGTCGCCGACACCTTGTCCAGGCCCAGGCCGCCGTACTCCTCGGGGATCTCGATGGCCAGAAGGCCCAGGTCGCCTGCCTTGCGCATCAGGGTGCGCGTGGTCTCGTAATCCAGCGCCAGGATCTGCGGCAAGGCCGGCACCACGTCCTTGGCCATGAACTCGGCGCAGGAGGCGCCCATCATCCGCTGCTCCTCGGTGAAATCCTCGGGCGTGAAGATCTCGGCCGGCGCGCGCTCTTCGATGAGAAAGCTGCCGCCCTTGGGTGCGACCACGCGGTCCGAGGTTCTATCTAAGGTCATGGTTGCCATCGCGTGAGCTCCCAGGGTGCGGCGAAGTCACCGCCGCCGCGGCGGTGCTTTTGCGGCGGCGCCGGTGAGGAACAGCTCCACCACCGGGCCGGCCAGCTCCATCAGATCGAATGCGTTGCGCGCCAGGACCCACGACGTCACCAGGGCGTCCAGCGCCCCGAAGAAGGCGTGGGTGGCCAGCTTGCGTGACAGGTCCTTGCGGAAGGTTCCCTGCTTCTGCCCCGCCTCGATGGCCGCCTCGACGATGTCGAAGTACTCCATCAGCCACGACGCGGTGAACAGCTCCATGAACTTCGTCGATTGCCGCACCTCGACCTGGAACACCACCGCCAGATCGGGGTTCCGTCCCAGCAGTCCGAGGTGGTGATCGGCGATGACCCGCAGCTGAGCGGCGGCGTCGACGACGCGCTTGGCCTCTTGCCGCGCCGCCTCGATGTGCTCGCCCATCACCTCGTCGAAGAGCTTGATGAGGATGTTGTCCTTGCTCTCGAAGTACAGGTAGACGGTGCCGTCGGCGATGCCGGCCGCGGCGGCGATGTCGCTGATCCGGCTGGCGAAGAACCCCTTGCGGGCGAAGACCTGGACCGCCGCATCAAGAATGCGCTGACGCTTGTCGTCGGTCCTGCGCTTGACCGGCGGCGCCAGCTTGGCCGCCTTGGACGGCGCCGCTGCTTTGGCCTGCGTCGCTGCCTTGGCTGGCGTTGTCGCAGGGGCCGTCATGAATGAGTCGTCATTCACTTAGTGCGAATTATATGTTTTTTCAGATTCTGTCAACGATATAATCCGTCGCTCCTCCCCCGGTTCACCCATGAGCTTTGCCGAGTACGACGCCTTCGACGGTCTGGGCCTGGCGGCCCTGGTGCGAAAGCGACAGATCACGCCGGCCGAGCTGCTGGAGGAGGCGATCGCTCGCCTGGATCGCGTCAACCCGCGCCTCAACGCGGTGGTCACCCCTCTTTATGAGCAAGCCCGGCAAGCGGCCGCCCAGCCGTTGCCTGACGGACCATTCCGCGGCGTGCCCTTCTTGCTGAAGGATCTGGTGGCGGCGCTGGCGGGCGCGCGCCTGACCCACGGCAGTCGGTTCGTCGGCGCGTACACGCCGACGGCGGACAGCACCCTGGTGGGGCGTTATCGCCAGGCGGGCGTGGTCTTTTTTGGAAAGACCAACACGCCCGAGTTCGGTCTGCTGCCCTGCACGGAGCCGGCGCTGTTCGGGCCGGCGCGAAACCCCTGGAACCTCGGCGTCACGCCGGGCGGGTCCAGCGGTGGGTCGGCGGCGGCCGTGGCGGCGGGCGTTGTTCCCATCGCCCACGGCAATGACGGAGGGGGATCGATCCGCATTCCCGCGTCGTGCTGTGGCCTGTTCGGGCTGAAGCCGACGCGGGGACGGATGCCGGTCGGCCCCGACTCCAGCGAGCTCCTGGGGGGCTTGGGCGTCGATCACGTGATCACGCGCAGCGTGCGCGACAGCGCCGCGATGCTGGACGCGACGGCCGGCGCTGACGCGCCCGCGCGCTATCACGCGCCGCGCGCCGCCGGGCCGTTTGTCAACGAGCTGGGGGCGGCGCCCCGCCGCCTGCGCATCGCGCTGTTGAAGAAGCCACATCTGACCATCTCGGGCGGCATGCCGCTGCCCGCTGACTGCCTGGCCGCCATCGACGACGCGGCGAAGCTGCTGGTCGAGCTGGGTCATGTCGTCGAGGAGGCGACGCTGCCCATCGACACCGAGGCCTTCGCGCACGAGTTCATGGTGATCATGTGCGTCGAGATCGCCGTCGCGGTTGCGGCGATCACGGCGGTGCACGGGCGGCGTCCCCGGAGCGGCGAGATCGAGGTGCACACGGCGCTGACGGCCATGGTGGGCCGACAGCAGAGCGCGGTCCGCTATGCGCTGGCCCGGGAACGGTTGAACGGGGTGGCGCGCCGGACCATCGAGTTCTCTCAGGGGTTCGATCTGCTGCTGTCCCCGACGCTGGGCGCGCCGCCCCTGG
>DATLVT010001020.1:0-4325 GCA_035577105.1 Polyangia bacterium | reverse complement strand
GCCAACCACCGACGAGCCGGTGAACCGCTGGGCCGAGATGTTCATCCCCCAGGAGCTGGCGCGCGGCCTGCGTGCGGTCAGCTTGCCGGGGCCCAGCGGCGACAACCATCCGCTGGTGCGGTCACAGGAAGTCATCTTCCGGGCCCAGCGCGAGCCGCCGCCTGACTATCCGCCCGATCTGCGCCTGGTCTGGCTGCTGGCGGGGGCGGGCGTCGGCTGCGCCCTGTTTTCGCTGGGCCTGGCGGGCGCGAACTGGCCTTTTTGGCGCGTGGTCTTCAGCATCGTCGCCGCGCTGTGGGTCTTTGCGCTGGGATTCATCGGCAGTTTTCTGGTGTTTGTCTGGGGATTCACCGATCACGTCGTCGCTGCGCGAAACGAGAACATCATGCAGCTGGCGCCCTGGGCGTTGCTGCTGCCCATCGCGCTTTTCGGCGTGGCGCGCGGGCAGCTGGTCGCTGCGCGGCGCGCCTTCATCCTGGCGCTGGCGGCGGCGGCGCTGGCCACGGTGGGATTCCTCTTGAAGGTTTATCCCGGTTTTCACCAGGACAACGCGCCGGTGATCGCCCTGCTGCTGCCGACCTGGTACGGGCTGGCGCTGGGGTTGTGGTCGACCTGGCGCGGGCTGCGCCGGCTGCCGGTCAGAGGACGCGCAGGATCCAGGTCTTGAGGTGTCCCGTCTCGGGGACCCCGACCAGCTCGGGGTGATCGGCGCTGGCTCCCAGGCGCGCCACCACCTGCGCCGCGCGGCCAGAATCGCCCAGCGCCTCGGCGCAGAGCTCGTCCCAGTGGGCGCGGGTCACGCGGCCCGAGCAGGAGCACGCCACCAGGTAACCGCCCGCTTCGGTCAGGCGCGCGCCGCGCAGGATCAGCTCCTTGTAGCCACGATCGGCGGCGGTGAGGCCGGCACCGCTGGCGCCGCGTTTGGCCAGCGCCGGTGGATCCAGGACGACGACGTCGAACCGCGCTCGCTGCGATTCCAGCTCGCGCAGCAGATCGAACGCGTTCGCGGCGCGCACCTCGACGTTGGTCAGGTCGTTGTGGCGCGCGTTGGCCTGGGCGCGGGCCACGGCGGCGGGATCCTCGTCGGTGGCCAGCACCGCCCCACCCAGGCGCCCCAGGGCCAGCGCGAAGCCGCCGTGATAGGTGAAGGCGTCCAGGGCGCGGGCCCCGCGCGGGGCCATCGCCGCGACGGCGGCGTGGTTGTCGGCCTGGTCCAGAAAACCGCCGGTCTTCCCGTCGGTCATCAGATCGGCCTCCATCTGATTCGGGCCCAGGCGATAGATGATCTGCGTGGCGCCCCCGCCGGCCACCACGCCGGCAAAGCGCGGCAAGCCTTCAAAGTCGCGCATCGAACCGTCGTCGCGGGCGACCACGATGCGCACCCCCAGCTTCTCGACGACCAGGCGGGCGATGGCGTCGCGGGCGGCGTTCATCGCCACCGAGGCCGTCTGGATCACCGCCGCGTCGGCATAGCGATCCACGAACAGCCCGGGCAGCCCGTCGCTCTCGGCGTGGCTGACCCGATAGGCGTCGCGGTCCAGGCCCAGGCCACCCCGCCTGGCCAGCGCGGCGTCCAGGCGACGGCTGACCAGGGCCAGCAGATCGGCGTCGCTGGTGGCGGTGGGGGCGCCGGGGCCGCCCACCATGCGCAGGGCCAGCTTGGCCTGGGCCGCCCAGGTGGCCAGCCCCAGCGCCTTGCCGCGCCCGTCCTGCACCATCACCAGCGACGGGCCGCCGCTGCCGGCGTCGGTGGAAGGGCCGCGCACCACGTCCTGGCGGAACACCCAGGGGTGTCCGGCGCGCAGGCGCGAGACGCCGCGCGCGGAGACCACGGCCGTGTTCAAGTCTTTCATTGTCTTGCCATTGGCCGTCGCCGGCGTTTGTCGCGGCACCGGGGCCCCGCGGCGGGCGATGATAAAGTAAAATGAACCACATGGCTTTCGAGCTTCACGCTGCCCGTCGCGCCCGCCTGGCCGAGATCCTGGGTCCGCGCGCCGCGCTGATCCTGTTTTCGCCGCCCGAACGCCTGCGCAACGGCGACGTGCACCACAAGTTTCGCCAGGACAGCGACATCCTGTACCTGACCGGTTTCGAAGAGCCGGGCGCCGTGGTGGTGTTGCGCCCCGGGCACCCGACCACACCGTTTTCGATGCTGGTGCGGGCGCGCAATCCGGCCGAGGAGACCTGGACCGGGCGCCGGGCCGGCGTCGAGGGGGCGCAAAAGACCTTCGGTGCGGACGCGGCGTTTCCCGTCGACGAGCTGGACGTCCGCCTGCCGGAGCTGGTGGCCGGCGCCGAGGAGCTGCATTACCACATCGGCCGCGATCCCGAGGTCGACGAGAGGATGGCGCGCCTGGTGTCGGCGCTGCGCGGGCGCGAGCGCCGCGGCCCGCACGCCCCGGTGAAGCTGGTCGATGCCCGCCTGTCGGTGCACGAGATGCGGCTTTACAAGACCGAGGCCGAGCTGGGCATCCAGCGGCGGGCGGCGGACATCACCGCCGAGGCGCACATCGCCGCCATGCGGGCGGCGCGGCCCGGCGTGCACGAATACGAGATCGAGGCGCTGATCGACTACACCTTTCGGCGACGGGGCGGCGTGGGGCCGGGCTATCCCAGCATCGTGGGCGGCGGCGTGAACGCCACCATCCTTCATTACGTCGAGAACAACGCCCAGCTGCGCGAAGGTGACCTGCTGCTGGTCGACGCCGGCTGTGAAGTGGACGGCTTCACCGCCGACGTGACGCGCACGTTCCCCGTGGGGGGCCGTTTCTCGCCGGCGCAGCGGCGGGTGTACGAGGCGGTGCTGGAGGCGCAGCTGGCGGCCATCGCCGCCACGAAACCGGGCGCCACGCTGGAGGCCATTCACGCCGACGTGGTGACGGCGCTGACGACCAAGATGGTCGCCCTGGGGCTGCTGACCGGCGAGGTGCCGGCGCTGATCGAGAGCGGCGCGTACAAGGCCTATTACATGCACCGCACCAGCCACTGGCTGGGGATGGACGTGCATGACGTCGGATTCTATTCGCTGGAAGGCGCCGCCCGCGCCCTGGAGCCGGGGATGGTGCTGACCATCGAGCCCGGGCTTTACATCGCGCCCGACGACGAGAAAGCGCCCGCCGAATACCGGGGCATCGGCGTGCGCATCGAGGACGATCTGGTGGTCACACCTGGCGGCAACGACGTTCTGACCGCCGGCACGCCCAAGTCCGTCTCCGAGATGGAAAGCCTGACCCGGTAAGCGCGGCCAAGGTCTGTATCAGCCCATGCCTTCACCTGTCACCGTCGCGCGGTCAATTTTCGGTCGACAGACGCGGGCGCTGCTGGTGGCCGTGGCGGCGGCCGCGCTGGTCAGCGCCGGTTGCGCCGGCCGGCATCGCCGCCCGCGCACGCTGGCCACGCTGGGGGCAGCGCTGGCTCTGGGCGGCAGCACCGTCTGGGTCGTGGGCGAGCACAACGACAACCGCAACACTCTGGGCGTGGGCGTGGTCGGGGTGGCCGTGGGCATCGCCGCCGTGGTCGCGGCCGGCGGGTGGATGGCCGCCGCTGTCAGCTGCAGCGCCGATCCCGATTGCCCCGACGACGAGCAGTGCAAGGAAATTCCCGCGCCACCGGGCGGGATCCCCTACAAACAATGCGTCCCGCGGTAAAGGCGGCCGACTAGCCGGTCGAGCCTTCGGCTTTGGCGCCTGGGTCGGTGTCGGCGTCGCTGTCCCCGTCGGTGGATGCGACGGCGGAGGCCGAGGGATTCGCGGGGTGGGCGTCGTCGTCCATGTGGTCGTCGGACCAGATCTCGCCCGTGACCTGCGGTGAGATAGGCGTCGGCGTCGGCGTCACCACCGGCGAGGCGCTGTTGATCTCGATCTCCAGGGGCAGGGTGCGTTTCCGGTCCTTGCGGCGGGTGAGAAGGATCGGCTCCGGCCCCGGCGTGCCACCGCCCGTTTCGCGGGCGGCGGGCTTGTTCGCTGGCTCCGGCGTTCCGCCGATCTCGCCCGACGTGGCGGCGCGGTTACCCTGGCGCTTGACCTTCTGCAGGGGGATGGGCGTCTGCACCTTGTTGCGCACCCAGGGTGGTGGCGTCTCCAGCGATCGGCGGTAGCGCACGGACCCGTAACAGCGCTGGAGCTCGTCGTACAGCTCTTCCATCGACTGCTGGCGCTGGTTGGGATCCTTGGACAGCGCCCGCATGATCAGCTGTTCGGCTTCTTCGGTGATCTCGTTGGGCACGCCGCGCTGGCGCGGTGGCACCACCGGCTGCGAGACGACCTTCATCATCACGTCGACGGGGGTTTCGCCGGTGAAGGGGACGCTGCCGGTCAGCATCTCGT
>DATLVT010001019.1:0-4831 GCA_035577105.1 Polyangia bacterium | reverse complement strand
CGACCTGGTCGACGCGACGGTGGACGAACTGGAAGAGATGAAGGCGTTGGCGGGACGGGCGCCGGCAGGTCTTCTGGGCGTGCTGTTTGACCGCTGGGCGCGGGCGGTGGACGAGGCGGCCAAGTCGCAATCGCCCCGGCTGATCCTGGAAATGGCGGCGGTCGATCTCTGCTTTTCCGAACCGCTGGAGCCCATCGGGGATCTGCTGGAACGGTTCGAAGCCCTGGAGTCGCGCCTGCAAGGCGGCGGCTCGGGTGGTGCCAGCAGCGCCGGCCCGTCGGTTGCGCGCCCCCGTCCACCGGCAGCGACAGTGTCAGCGACAGCGGGGACGTCTTCGTCGATGGCGCCCGCTCCCTCGGTCTCGCCAGCGCAAACGCCGCCATCAGCGCCGGTCGCTGGGCAAGCGAAAGCACCCACCCCGGCACCAGTGCCGGCCCCCGTCGCCGTCGATCCGTCGGCGCCGCCCGCCGAGATCTGGCGCCGCGTGTTGAGCACGTTCGAAGCGCAGCGTCCGCGCCTGGGTGGCATGCTGGCGCACGCGGAGGTGGCCGAGCTGGCGCCCGGAAGGCTGTCGCTGGTGCTGCCGGATCGCTTTACCCTGGACCAGGCCGAGAAGGCGCGCGGGGACATCGAGCAGGCGCTGTCAGCCGCCTTCGGTCAGGCGGTCCGGTTGACGCTGAGCCTGGGACTGGGGAGCGCCGGCGCGGCGCCCGTCTTGCGGTCCGAGGTGCGCGCCGAGAATGACGTCCTGGCCGCCGATCGCAAGAGCAGGGAGAACGAAGCGCGCCAGCACCCGATGGTGCGCAAGGCGCAGGATCTCTTCGGTGCGGCGCTGAAGGAGATCAAGACGTGACCGTCCCCGATCTGAAAGGGCTGATCGAGACCGCCCAGCGCCTGCAAGCCGAGGTGGTCCGGGTGCGCGAAGAGCTGGGCTCGAAGACGGTGCAAGCCGAGACCGGCGGCGGGCTGGTCCAGTGCGTGGCGTCCGGTCGTGGCGACATCGTCTCCATCACCATCGACCCTGCGGTGGTGGGCGACAAGCGCATGATCGAAGACCTGGTCGTGGGCGCGGTCAACCTGGCCCTGGAACGTGCTCGCGAGCTGGCGCAGAACGAGCTGGGGCGGGTCACCGGAGGCCTACCGCTGCCGCCGGGGATGTTCGGCGCCTAGATGGGGCATTAAATGTACGCGTCGCCCATCGCCCGGCTGGTGCAGCAGCTGGCCAAGCTTCCCGGCATCGGCGAGAAGACCGCCGCGCGGCTGGCCTTCCACATCGTGCGCGCGGCCCCCGACGACGCCGCGGCGCTGGCCAGCGCCATCACCGACGTCAAGCAGCGCATTCGATTCTGCGTCGTCTGCTGGGATCTGACGGAAAAGGATCCCTGCGCAATCTGCGCAGACGCCCGTCGCGACGCCGGGTTGGTGTGCGTGGTTGCTCACCCGCAGGACGTGGCCGCCATCGAACGCGCCGGAGGCTATCGCGGCCGTTATCACGTGCTGCACGGCCTGCTGTCGCCCCTCGACGGTATCGGCCCCGACGACCTGCGTGTGGCCGAGCTGGTCAAACGATGCGGTGGGGGCGCCGGGCAGGAGGCCATCCGCGAGGTCATCCTGGCCACCAGCCCCAATGTGGAAGGAGAGGCGACGGCGGTGTACGTGTCGAAGCTGCTGCGTCCTTTGGGCGTGCGCACGTCGCGCATTGCCACCGGCGTACCGATCGGCGGCGAGCTGGAGTATGCCGATCAGCTGACGCTTGCCCGCGCCATCGATGGCCGGCGCGACATGTAGGGAGTCGACCGCGGCGGGACCTCCGTCGGTCGCGAAGCTTGAAACCCCCCGATTCGGGTGATAATTGTGGTCAAGCCCGCGAGCTGAGCGTTGCGCACCCGATAAGGAGAGTCATGAGCGGCCCCGATGTCATGTTTCACGAGGAGCAGCAGCAGATCTCGATGGTCTGCGCGCGGCTGCAACGGGATGCCAACGCCAAGGCGGTCTTGTTGATCGGGCGCGATGGCCAGCCCATCGCCGAAGCCGGTGACGTCGACGAGCTGGACGTGACGTCGCTGTCGTCGCTGACCGCCGGCAACGTGGCGGCCACCGGCGGGATCTCGAAGATCCTGCGCGAGAAGGACTTCACCAGTCAGTTTCACGAGGGGGAGAAGACCCACGTGCACATCACCCTGGTGGGCGGCCGGGCCATCCTGGTGGTCCTCTTCGACGAACGCTCATCGCTGGGGCTGGTTCGCCTGCGGGTGAAGAAGTCATCCGACGAGATGGCCCGCCTGTTCGAGCAGGTGGCCAAGAAGGCGGCGGCCAAGAGTCAGCCGTCGATCCTCACCGAGATCACTGACAGCGATATCGACAACCTCTTCAATGACTGAAACACGAGATTGATGAACGCATGAGTTTCATCAACTACTCGTCGCGTGAGATCAACTGCAAGCTGGTCTATTACGGACCGGGTTTGTGCGGCAAGACCACAAACCTGCAATACATCTATGCGAAGACCAGCCCCGACGCGAAGGGGAAGATGATCTCCCTGGCGACGGAGACCGAACGCACGCTGTTCTTCGATTTTCTGCCGCTGTCGCTGGGGGAGATTCGCGGCTTCAAGACGCGGTTTCACCTTTACACCGTGCCCGGCCAGGTGTTCTACGACGCCAGCCGCAAGCTGATCCTCAAGGGCGTCGACGGCGTGGTCTTCGTCGCTGACTCGCAGATCGAGCGCATGGAGGCCAACATCGAATCGCTGGACAACCTGCGCCTCAACCTGACCGAGCAGGGTTACGACCTGGACAAGCTCCCCTACGTCATCCAGTACAACAAGCGCGACCTGCCCAACGCCGCGCCGCTGGATCAGCTGCGAAACGTGCTCAATCCGACCAAGGTGCAGGAGTTCGAGGCCTGCGCGACCAGCGGTGTCGGCGTGTTCGACACGCTCAAGGCCGTGGCCAAGTCCGTGCTCACCGAGCTGAAGCGCGGCAGCTAGACTAAAGACCGCGCTGGCGGCGCCTACTTGCGGATGACGGCGGTGGCGAAGATGGCGGCCACCGTGGCGTGGGCGCCCAGCCAGAAGCGATCGAGAAAATCCGGGACATAGCGGACGTCGACGATCCCGGCCAGCGCCGCGAACAGCAGCGTGCCGGCGATGCCGAACCCGAACCCGGCCAGCAGCGGGCGCAGGCGGCCCACGCCGTAGAAGAGCACCGTCAAGACCAGCGGGGCGATCGCGCTCCACAGCAGCGGGTTGCCGTAAGCGGCCGGACCCAGCAGGTTGGAGATGTTCATCGTGAACCCGGACGACAGCACGGTCAGCGCCGTGTTGGGTGCCCCGCCGAAAAAGAACGGCAGCAAGAACAGCCCGGACGATCCGGCCACCAGCGCCGCGGCGAATCCCAAGCCCAGCTTGTCGGTGGGACGCCCGCGCCGACGGAGAAGGCAGATGCCCAGCATGGCCAGGCTGCAGCCGATGCTCAGCTCGCCCGCGCCGCGTCCGGCGCGCACCTTGCGCAGCGCCGCCGCCGCGTCGACGACGCCGGCGCCGTAGTGATCGTCGATGCGCCCCTGGTTCATGGCGGGAAGGGTGCCGGCGGTGCCGCTGTCCTTGGTCTTCGGCTTGCGGGCGGTGTCCAGCAGCACCTGCTCGACGGCGTCGGGCTTGCGGATGCCGGCGCCGACGATCAGCGCCGCCACGCCGGCGACGTGGGGCGATGCCATCGACGTGCCCATGAACCACAGATAATCGGTCCGGGAGGTGTCGCCGGGCACGATGGTGTGCTGCAGGACGCCGTCCGGCTGGCCGTCGCCGTTCTGATCGACGCGAACGTTGCCACCCGGGGCGGCGATGTCGATCTGCGGCCCCCAGTTGGAATAGAAGGTGGTGGTCTCGTCGAACTGCGTGGCGGCCACGGCGATGACGCCGGGATACCGCGCCGGGTAGCTGACACGCCCGCTGCCGTCGTTGCCGGCAGCCGCCACCACCGTGACGCCCTTGCTGCGGGCGTATTTGACGGCGCTGTTGATGGTGCCGACGGGGAAGGGACCGCCCAGGCTCATGTTGATGACCTGGGCGCCGTGGTCGGCGGCCCAGCGGATGCCCTGGGCGATGCCGGCCATCGAGCCTGACCCGCGCGCCGACAGGACCTTGATCGGCATGATGGTCGCACCGAACGCCACCCCGGCCACGCCGCGGCCGTTGTTCGTCGCCTGGGCGATGGTGCCGGCCACGTGGGTGCCGTGCCCGTGGTCGTCGTCGGCGTTGGCGTTGTTGCCGATGAAGTTGAATCCAGGGGCAAAGCTGGTGTCGGCCAGATCGGCCACGCGGCTGACGCCGGTGTCGATGACCGCCACGACGACGCCGGCGCCACGCCCGAGCTTCCACGCTTCGGGCATTCCAATCTGGCGCAGATGCCACTGGTAGCGGAAGCAGGGATCGTTTGGGAAGGCTGCCGGGTTGCCGCCGTCGGCCGCCTTGCCGTCGCCTGCCGCCTTACCACCGGGGCCATTGCACTCCGATTCCAGCGAGGTGGGACCAAGGGCGATGGCTTCGTTGGGGGGAATGACCGCGTCGGAGTCGTAGTCGACGCTCTCCACGTGGGGATCGCGGGCCAGCGTCCGTGCGGCGGCGGCGGCTTCGTCGGCGCTGGCGAAGTCGATGCGGTACAGGCGATCGATCGCCGAATAGTCGCTGATCGGCTCTTCCTTGTAAGGTGTGGCCGCCAGGAACTGCGACGAGACGTCGTCGCGGAAGTCGACGATCAACCGCGTCGGATGCAGGCCCGCTGCCTCGGCGCGTTCGGCCGCGGTCGGTTCAGGACGCGGCGCCGGTGCG
>DATLVT010001018.1:0-3225 GCA_035577105.1 Polyangia bacterium | reverse complement strand
ATGCCTTCATCGATGAATCGGGGATCGACGAAGGCGACCTGAGGCAGGTTGCCGGTCTGCGCGTCGATCAGGAAGGACGCGATGGGGCGGCTGATGGGAAGGTATTTGGTGCCCCACAGCGCCAGGAAGGGAGCGTCGCTGAAGTAATAACGCCCCTCGATGCCGCCTTCTGCCAGGCGGTCCCAGATGGTGGGCAGCGTGCTGATGTCCAGCGTGTTGGTCAGGCGATCGGTCTGCGCGGCGTGCTGGTAGATGCGGTTCGGATAGGTCTCCGACATGATGCCGGCGAAATAGCGATCCAGCACCGTCCAGTGGGGAGCGGCCGCTCCCCAGAACGCCAGGTCGCGCTTCTGGTAATAACCGATGGAAAAATCATCGTTCGAGCCGGCGCGCAACCAGCCGTCGCATCGGCCGCTGTCGTACTCTACCCGCGCACCCGAAAAGGAATGGTCGGGATCAGGATGCGCACAGCCTTGAAAGTCGGGCGCCAGGGAGTGGGTCTTTTTCAGCTGCCCATTGCGGTCGGGAAACTTCAGCCCGGCTTGACGCCCGTCGGCGCCGTCCACCCAGCCGATCAGGTGGTCGAATGAACGGTTCTCCATCATCACCAGCACGACGTGCTCGATGCCCGACGCGTCCGGTGCCACCGACGGCTCGCTGGTCAGCGGCGCCGCGCGCGCCACGGGCGCTTCGTCCCCCGACCCCTGGCAGCCCATCAGCGGCACCGCCAGCAGGAACACCACGCCCACCCCCAAACCCCAAGGTCGCCTCATGACCGAAACATGAGGCCCCCCTCCGTCGAGACAAGGGCGCCTGCGCCGACGGCGGGCGGGCCCGCGCCGCGATTACGGAATCACGACGCCCGGACACCCAAAGACGGCTTTGACGTCTTTCAACTTCCCGGAACGCGCGTCGTCGCACCACTGGCCGTAGATCTGGATCGACATCATCCCGGTGCCGTAGTCCCAGCCGTTGATGTGGCCGGTGTCCTTGGGAATGCGTGTGCCGTCGCCGAAGACGGCGATGTTGGTGGGATCGGGCGGCGGCTGATTGCCCAGGCCAAATGAACATCGGCCGATCATGCCGCCGATGGTTCCCAGGACGGTGGTCAGCTCGGCCGTGCTGGAGACGGGATAGTACCGGGGCTCGGCGGTCTGCGGTCGCCCGCCCGCGATGGCCATCGCGGTCAATGTGGCCTGGGCATCCGGCAGTGAGCCGATCCCGACGACGAACACCTGGATGCCCATGTTAACCAGGTCGGTGACCGCGGTGGTCGCGCCCTCATCCGCCGCGCCCATGGAGATGCCCGCCGGCGCACAGTTCGGCAGCCCGTCGGTGGCCAGCAAGACGTATTTGGGATTGCCGTCGGGGTACGACGACAGATAGGTGCCGGCGTTCACCAGCGCTGTTCGCGTCGGCGTACGCGCCCCGCCGATGGGATCGCCCATCATGGCGGCGGCGATGTTGGCGGCGTTCATGTTGTCGACGGGCACGATCGGCGTCGCGCTGACGCCGCACCCAGCGTTGTCGTCGGGGAAAGTCGACAGGCCCCATCGAATCGCTGACTCCGTCTGCTTGACCACCTGGTTGATGGCCGCGGCCATCTGCGGCCATTTGGCCATCGGCCCGCACGAGACATAGGTCCCGAAGCCGCCGTCGGCATAGCAGTTCGTTCCGTCGGCCAGTTGATTCATCGAACCGGATTTATCCAGGACGATCAGCAGATCGGGAGGGACCATCCGCAGGCCGAAGGTCTTGATGCCGCACGCCGACCCGTCCGCTGACAGCGCCGGCATACCGCCCCCCGATGCCCCGGCGCCGCTGGCGTCACGCGCGCCGTTCGGATCGGCGACTTTGATCCCGGCCGCACTGCAACCGATCGCGAGGACCAGTCCAGCGCAGAACCCAAACCGCGCATTCGGCCGTGACATCCGGACCTCCTGTCGAATTGGTGGTGGCTGGGAACAGTCGCACCATTCCGGCCTGAATACCACGTGGAAAACGGCTGGACCGGCGGGCACTCATCGGCCCGCCGGATCCGGCGCCGTCGGCCCTTTGCGGGCGACGCTATCGCTTGTCCCAGGAGGCGCTCCACGCCGGCGCGGCGGTCCTGATCATCTCGACCAGCTTGGGTGGCAGATCCGCTTCGCTGGTCAGGGGGCGGATCTCCAGCACGTCGTCGAACCCCAGGCCGCTGGGGCAACGCAGTGCCCATGAGATCGCCTCGTCCAGTGACTTGACGTCGACGATGTAGAACCCGCCCACCAGCTCCTTGGATTCCGTAAAAGGTCCGTCGATGACGGCACGCTTTCCTCTGGTCACCTCGATGCGGGCGCCCCGGCCGCCGGGGTTCAACCCCTCGGCGGCGACCAGCACGCCGGCCTTGTACATCTCCTCGTTGAACTTCATGTGAGCGGTGAACAGGGCCTCGTCGAAGGGGGCGTTGATATCGGGAGGTTGCTGGCCGCTCTTGCCGGGTTGCGCCGTGATGATGAATCGCATGACGTTGTCTCCTTGGGTTTCAGTGTCCGCGTCTACCATCCCGACGAAGCAAGGGCAGCCAGATCGACAGTGGCCCGGACTTTTTTTTCGGGGCGGCCACTGTGGTCTAGCCGGGGCCGGTCGCCCCGCGGACAAACGGCCAGGATTCCTTCGCTATTCCGTGGCGACGCGCGGGCGCAGGGATTTGACCCGCGCCGCCTCGGGCCGCTGCCGATAAAACGGATCCAGCGGGAAGCAGCCGGAGACCAGGCCGTTGCGCGGGCCGGTGGTGCAGTCGCTGAACGTGCGGCACAGGCGGTGGCGGTCCAGGGGGCGGCCGCTGAGGACGTCGTCGGGAAAATCGGGATACGACAATGCCAGCCGTCCGATGCCCACGGCGTCGGTGCCGCCGCTGCGCACGGCGTGCTGGGCCACCACGGGGAGGAATTCCTGCAGATAGCTGTACCCGCTGCCGACGATGAACAGCTGGGGGACGGCGCGCTTCAGGGCCGCGGTGACGGCGACGTGCGCGGCGACAGAGCGCAGCGGATCGTCGGGCGCGGCGTAGCCGTCGGACGGGGGATACAGGGCAGGGCGCTGCAGGTGCGGGTTGTAATACGGGCTGCCGCCGGTGACGTTGACCAGCTCGACGCCCAGGTCGCGCAGCAGGCCGCAAAAGGCGATCGGCTCGTCGAGATCGAACGCCGTCGGCTGATCGCTGCGCACGCCGAAGCCGAAACGGTA
>DATLVT010001017.1:0-2632 GCA_035577105.1 Polyangia bacterium | reverse complement strand
AATTCTCGATCGGCTTGAAATCGACGGTGGTGGGCACGGTCGGCTGCGTGCACGCGCTGCCGATGGGCGCCACCACCATCTGCTTTTCGATGTTGCGGACCGCGTCCATGTGCAGCTGGATCTTCTGACGATCGTCGGTGCCCAGCCGTTTGGCCTGGCGATTGAGCGCGACGCCGACATAGTCCAGCACGCTCTGTCGGGTCTTCTGCAGCTTGACCAGCGCCGGGTCCGGACCGGCGTTGCCCACGCTGCGCCCCTGAAACAGGGTGGTCAGCAGGCGATGCGGATCGCTCTCCGCGCTGACCGGGGCCTTGTTGCCGGTCCATGACAGCGTGGCGAACCCGGTTCCGTCGCGACCCCAGGCCCGCACGCTGAGCACCGGGAACGGCAACGGCGCCTGGCCCTTGGCCATGGCCTGGTCGTTGAACGCCTTGCCGATGAACTGATCGATCGAGATCGACGACGCCAGGGCCAGGCCCGGGCCACCCGGATCGTGGGGCGGATCGCCCGTGGCCAGCTTGGTGGCGGTGAGGATGGCGCCGAAATTGTGGTGGGCGTCGCCGTTGCCGCCAAAGGGGTTCCCCTCGGACCAGACGCGCATGTCGATGCCCCGCGGATAAAGGAGCTTCGCCTTGTGCGCCTCCAGCGGCGAGCCGATCTCGGCCAGGGCCAGGCTGCCGTCGGCGGCGACGGTGGGCCAGAACGAGTTTTCGATGGTGCCGTTGCCGACCACCACGAAGATGATCCGCTTGGGGAACTGGGGCGTGTCGCCCAGCGCCGGCACCTCGTTCAACAGCGGCAGCAGCAGGCCGGACGCGCCAGTGGCCTTCAGCAGCGAACGTCGGGAAAAGCGGTTCATGGCGTCAGGACCTCACCTTGGGCGACCGCGCGGTGCGAAAACGGCAACGTGCGCGTGATTTCGACGATCAGGTCTCGGGTGTTCGAGCCCGACTGTTCATAGAACGATTTCAGATGCTGGGCGGCGGCGGTGTCGGCGTCCTGCTCGAAGCGATCCAGCGCGTAGCGCAGCCACTGCCGCGTGAAGCATTCCCGGACGGCGGGCGAGGCGGCCAGGGCGGCCACCAGCCCGTTGGCGTCGGTGAAATCGATCTTCGCGCCGTCGAGGGTGATGTTCCCCGTCGAGTCGATGTTCTGACCGCCGTCGCTCTTGCGATAGTTGCCGGCGCCGTCAAAGTGCTCGAACCCGTAGCCGATGAAGTCGAGGGTGTCGTGGCAAGCGGCGCAGGTGGGATTCGCGCGGTGTTCGGCCATCTGCTGGCGCAGCGTCTTGGTGGGATCCAGCGTCCCCAGATCGGGCACCGCGTCCGGCGGCGGCGGCGGGATGGTCGAGCAGAGCAGCCGGTTGAGAACGAACTTGCCCCGGCGCACGGGCGACGTTCGGTAGGAGTTTCCCTTGACGGCCATGACCGAGCCCTGGGTGAGAAGGCCCAGCCGTCCCGTGCTGGACAGATCGGCGCGACCGGCGCCGTCGGGCACCACGCCGTAATACTTGGCCAGGCCGCTGTCGACGTAGGTGTACTTGGCGGTCAGCAGGTTGGTCAGCGTGGGCGTTGCGCCGCGCAGGACGTCGCGCGAGAAGGCCACCGTCTCGGCGCGCATCGATGCCAGCAGCTCGGGCTTGAAGGTCGGGTAGACCGCCGTGTCCTTCAGCGACGTCGACAGAGGACCCAGCTCCAGCCACTGCGTGATGAAATCCGCCAGGACCTGGTCGGCCCGGGGATCGGCCAGCAACCGTTTGGCCTGGGCGGAGACCTGATCGGGCGTGGTGAGGTGGCTGGCGTCGGCGGCCGCCATCAGCGCGTCGTCGGGCATCGATTTCCAGATGAAGTAAGAAAGACGCGAGGCGACCTCGTAGTTGTCGAACTTGACCAGGCCTCCGTCGACCTGCGGCGCGGCCAGGCCGCGCTCCCAGCGGTACAGGAATCCCGGCGACTGCAAGATCGCGCCGACGACGATGCCCAGCGCATCCTGAAAGCCGTACTTCATCGCGGGGTCGGTGCGCAGCTTCGTGTAAAGGTCCACCAGGTCGCCGACCTCGGCGCTGTCCAGCGGACGGCGATAGGCGCGCTTGCCGAAGCTGGCGATGAAACCGCTGGCGCACGCCGTCTCGTCGGTCCCCGCGCAGGCCGCCTGGCTGCCCGGTTGCTTGGTGCCAAGAGCGGTCAGCGTCGACTCTGACAGGTCCATGAATCGCTTCACTTCCAGATCCGACACGGTCCCGGGCAGCGAGAAGGCCAGCGGGATGGCGTTGTCGTCCGGCACGTCCAGCGTGGTGGTGAACCCGGCCGGCAACGCGGGGAACAGGTCGCGCAGCGTGTTGCTCAGCTCCTGCCGGCTGAGCCGTCGCAGCGCCGTGGGGCCGACCGTGGCGCCGGTGGGCGCCTTGCCGTCCGGTTTGGCCGTCGGCGTGTTCGTGGAGGGATTTCCCGTCGAGGAGCTTCCACCAGCACCCGGGTCGTTTCCGACCGGATAACCGCCAATCGAACCAACGCATCCCCCCACGACGATCCCCAGCCCCGCCCCCAGCGCCACTGCCCTAAAGTGTGCGTGCAAGGCAAACCTCCGGAAGCGGTCCGACCAATCTCGCCTTGAGCAACCAACATCGGTCTTT
>DATLVT010001016.1:0-4826 GCA_035577105.1 Polyangia bacterium | reverse complement strand
TCCGCGTGGGCGGGTCCTGTCGCTGCAGGAAACCTTCCCCATCGGGCCGGTCCGCCGGGGCCGCGTTCGAGATTCTAGACAACGCGAGTTGTGTATCCGAAGCGCAGAGGGACAACGGCCCCGACGAACCGTCCCGCTGTGGCCCCTTCCTTCCGCGCCACCCCCCCACGCTGCGTCGGCTCGCTTGGGGCCAGCGTTGCAGACTATCGAGTGAATCCTGGAGAGACAAAAGTCGCTCACAGATCCGTCATCGTCAGCGTTCGTAGCGGAATGGATGCAGGCCCCACGCCTCCTCGCCCTCGCCGGAAAGAATGGAGCGGCCTTCGCCCGCAAGATGTGAACGAATCATGAGAGCCGCGCGCTAGCGAAACAGCGCCAGTGTCTTGTCGATGGTCTGCACCACGCCCCAGAGCAGCGGGATGCCGACCGCCAGCCAGGCCAGGGTCAGCATCAGCGCATTCCGGGTGCGGGAAGGGTGGTCGGGGGTGGTGTTGATCGCCGGCATCTGATCCTCCTCTGTCGCGGGTTCCCTGTTTTCCTCAGGCCATGGCCGGATGGGCCTTGCGCGCCGGCTGCTCACGCGGCTTTTCGTGGTACTGACTGGCCACCGCCTTGATCGCGAGGTTGGCGAAGAACGCCACCACCAGGAGGCCCGCCATGATGTACATCGTGACGTTGTAAGCCTGGTACTTGGGGACGCCATGATCGATCTGGGATTGCCGGATGTAATTCACCAGCACCGGTCCAAAGACGCCCGCCGCCGACCAGGCGGTCAAGAGACGTCCGTGCACGGCGCTGACGTATTTGGTGCCAAAGACGTCCGCCAGGTAAGCAGGAATGGTGGCGAACCCGCCGCCGTACATCGTCAAGATCAGGCAGAAGCAGGCCACGAAGAGCGGGACGCTGCCCAGTTTTCCGGCCAGCGGCACCAGCGCATAGAGCGCGGGGCCGAGAGTGAAGAAGCAGGCGTAGGTGACCTTTCGGCCGATCTTGTCCGAGAGCGACGCCCACAGGAACCGGCCGCCCATGTTGAAGAGGCTGAGCAGACCGACGAAGCCTGCGGCGGCGCTGGGGGTGATGGTGCCCTTGAACACCTCCTGGATCATCGCCGACGCCTGGCCAAGGACGCCGATCCCGGCCGTCACGTTGAAGCAGAGCACCACCCACAGCAGCCAGAATTGCCGGGTGCGGATGGCCGCGGCGGGCGTGACGTTGTGATGCGTGATGAGTGAGCGCGTGTCTTCCGACGGCTCCGCCCACCCGGCCGGCTTCCAGTCAGGCGCCGGAACCCGGTAACCGAAGGCACCGGCCGCCATGACCAGGAGGTAGATGAGGCCCAGCGCCACCCAGGTCTCGGCGACGCCGGTCGAGGTCGCCGAGGAGAAGTGTCTCATCAAGAAATCGGACAGTGGCGAGGCGATGAGCGCGCCGCCGCCGAATCCCATGATGGCCATACCCGTCGACATGCCGCGCCGGTCGGGAAACCAGGCGATGAGGGTCGACACTGGCGTGATGTAGCCGATGCCCAGGCCACAGCCGCCCAGCACGCCATAGCCGAGGTAAACCAGCCACAGTTGATGGCTGCGAATCCCGAGCGCGCCCACCAGGAAGCCCAGGCCCCAGCACACCGCCGCGGTGAGGCCACTCTTTCGCGGTCCCTGCGCCTGCACCCATTTTCCGAACACGGCGGCGGAGGCGCCCAGGCAAAAGATGGCGATCGTGAAGATCCAGCCGAGCTCGGTGAGCTTCCAGTCTCCGGCGATCGATCGGGTGATCCCCAGCTGGCGCGTGAGCGGAAGGTTGAAGACGCTGATGGCGTACGCCTGTCCGATGCAGAGATGGGTGGCGAGAGCGCAAGGCGGAATCAACCAGCGATTGAACCCCGGGGCGGCGATCGTTCGCTCCTTGCTCAAGAGTGTAGCCATGGCTAGCCGTCCTGTTCGCAGTGTGGCCATTCCTCAGGCCCAGGGAAGGGCCTATATTTACGGTGAGGGCCAGTCTTGCCCGACGCGGTTGGTCAGACGGCGGCTGATGGACCCCCTCTCGGTCATCAAGCACCAGGCAGGATATTTTGCGATGATCAGTCAGTTGGTGTTGAACGCCCGCCAGTGCTCCCCTATCGTCGTGCCATGGCGCCAAGACTCAAGAAGCTGCTCAGAAATGGCGTGGTAGCGGCAGTGGCGGGGTTCGTCGTTCTTCAGCTCTTTCCGGCCAGGGTCATCGGCATACCGACCCAGGAGATCGCCGCCAATCCGACCCAGCATTTCGCCTTCGACGGCGGACGCGACGTCGAGATGATCTTGCGGAAGGCCTGTTTCGACTGCCACTCGAACGAGACGCGCTGGCCAGTCTACACGCGCATTGCGCCCGGATCCTGGCTGATGGCGCGCGACATCCACAATGGTAGGAGTCACCTCAACTTCTCGACGTGGGGCAATACAGACGAGACCGAACGCCAGACCGATCGCGAGAACTGCTGGGAGCAGATTCAATCAGGCGACATGCCGCCCTGGTTTTACATATTTCCATTACATCCGGATGCCAGGCTGAGTGATTCTGAAAAGGCCACACTGAAAAACTATTTCCTCAATAAAAAGAACTGATCGTTCTGCACTTTTGTTGATTCGCTCATATCACCGGTTGCGGACGCTCGGTCTTCGCCGGTTTCTCGATCAAATAGTCATCGATCACCAGCACGTCGAGGCCCGTGGTGAAGAACAAGCCCAGGGCATCCTCTACCGAGTGAATGATTGGCTTGCCCATGATGTTGAAGCTGGTATTCAGTACCAGTGGCACGCCGGTGAGCTCGTAATACGCGGACAGGAGGGCATGATATCGCTCGTTCCATTCCTTCTTGACGGTCTGCAAACGGCCCGTGTGATCATGGTGCACGACGGCCGGGACTTTGCCCCGTACTTCGGGACGAAAGCGCAACGTGGCTTCCATGTAGGGCGTTTCTTGATAGTTCTCGAAGTACACGTCGCCGTGCTCGTGCAGGATCGAAGGTGCGAACGGTCGGAATTCCTCGCGGAACTTGACGATTGCGTTGATGCGATCCTTCATCCCGGGATCGCGGGCGTCGGCCAGGATCGATCGATTCCCCAGCGCGCGCGGACCAAACTCGGCGCGTCCCTGAACCCATCCGATAAGCTTGCCCTGTGCCAGCAATCGCGCCGCCTCGCGATGCACGGTTCCTGGCAAGTGACGAACGTGCTGCAATTGACCGAAGCGCATCAGGTTCTCGAGAGCCGTGGAGGACACTGACGAACCGAGATATGCGGAAAGGATGTTGCCTGGCCGAACCCATCCAGGGTGGTCCCGCCTGTAGGCGAGCCATGCTGCCCCGATGGCGTTGCCATCGTCTCCCGGCGCCGACGGAACATGCAGCCGGCGGAAGGGAGACGACGTCAAGACCTGCCCGTTGAACGATGAGTTCAGTGCACATCCTCCGCCCACCACCAGATCATCGGACACGCCCATCGCGTACAGGTCCTTGATTAGAGCGAGGGCGATTTCGCTGAAGATGACCTGCCCCGTGAAGGCGAGATCGGCCGCCGCCATCGGATCATTGCCACGGCCACGAACCAGTCGACGAACCTCCGCGAACACTCGGTCCATCTTCGCCGGCGAACGGACGAAGTTCATTGATAGCTTCCTGACAACAACCAGCGACCTGATGAGTTCGTATATTCGTGCATCGAGCTGGCCGTAGGAGGCCAGGCCCATCACCTTCCACTCCTCGCCGGCGATCCAGTCGAAGCCGCAGAGCTCGGTGATCCGGCTATAAAGGAAGCCCAGGCTTCCGAAGCCCTTGACAAGCTTGATCGGCCGGAGCGCTCCCTTGTCGTAAGCATAGAAGCTATGCGATCCGAACTCGCCGTTGCCGTCCATGATCGCGCACGCCGCGTTCTCGAACGGACTCGAGTAGCATGCAAACGCAGCGTGCGTCAGGTGGTGCGGGAAGTGCTGGAACCGGACGTTCGCGTTACCGAACTGATTCTTGAGCTGCGCCACCAGGTTGATCCCGGTCTTGCGCAGGCTCGAAAACATCAGGGACGACAGCCACGTCATCTTGTAGCGCTCCAGGACAAAGGGAGACGAGCGCGACTGATTTTTCGCCGTCAGTCGCGTGGAGCGCAGGAGGCCCATCATGTAAAAGAATCGCAGCAAAGCATACAGACGGGGGCTCCAGGTCGTGGCGACGACGAACGACGCGGAGGGATCGCAGTAACGGCGAATGACCTGAGGCATGTAAAGCAGGTTGTCGGGAACGCAGTCCCAGGCCCGCTTGTGTTGCAGGAAGCGCTCGGTGGCCTCTGCAAACACCACCTCGCCCGAATCGTCGACGATGGCGATCGCCGGATCGTGGCACGAGGAAGCCAGCCCGATGTAGTACCGTTTCGCGCCTGCGGCCTCTGGGCTCATGAAGGAAACGCCGCCCGGATGGACCAGAATGGAAATGCTGACATCCTGTCGTCACCTCTCAGCGGAGATACTCGTAATACCGGTATCCGACGTCCGTTTTTCGCGCGCCGCTCTCGTTGCCAAAGCGCACCAGCGCGAACTCATTTCGCGGTTCGCGAACGCTGGGCTGAACATTCGGCGTACGGTTCGCGATCGCGTCTTTACCGTGCAACCGATGGTAGTCGGCCATGGAGAGGGACACGCGGCTGGGCGTCCCAGCCTCCGCGTCCGGACGCTGGTCGCGGAACTCCCCGGACAGCCCGGCAGCGGCCGCGACATGTCGATAGCCGCTCTGAACCACGCCTTGCAGGAGCTTCGCGCTCGCTCCGCTGCCATATGAAAAGAGGCAGATCGTGTCGCCG
>DATLVT010001015.1:0-8685 GCA_035577105.1 Polyangia bacterium | reverse complement strand
AGGAGCTAACTGATCGATCTTGTTGAGGCGTTGATCGCCTAAGTGATCGATTTCCCGTCATAACTGATCAGGCCTCTAGGCGGCCAGGCGCGTGGCCTTGGTCTTGGTCCAGCGCGACCAGACCAGGTACAGGAGCGGGGCGAAGACCAGCGAGTACGACAGCAGGTGGCCGACACGGCCGTCGGGGCCCAGCACCTCGGTGGCGTCGTGGAAGGCCTGGCTGCCGTGGATGACGCCGCTCTCGGCCAGCTCGTGAACGCCGTAGACCAGCAACTGGACCAGGAAGACGGCCAGGAAGACCGCGGTGACCTTCAGGACCACGACCAGGTTCAGGCGATGGCTGATACGGCTCCAGTACCAGGACAATGCACCGGCGATCCCCAGCCCGATGACGGCCCCCACCACGACCAGCACCTTGTGGGCGGGAACGTCCGAGGCCCGCATGGCCATGACCTGGACGCCCAGGTAAAACACCGCCTCCATCCCCTCGCGGGTGACCAGCAGCGCGGTGACCAAGGCGATCCCCGCCACCGCCCGCAGCGAAGGTCGGTCGCCGTGCGTGGTGGCCACCTGTTCGATACGCGATTCAATGCGGCCCTTGAGGTGGCGGCCCATCCGCGCCATCTGCCACAGCATCCCGCCCACCAGCAGCGCGGCCGTCAGGGCGGCGATCCCCTCGATCAGCGGCTGATTGGGGACCTGCAGCCACAACCAGGCGCCGACCAGGCAGGTCACCAGCGAGACGGCGAACCCGATATGGACGCCGCGTACCAGCCCAGGCCGATTGGTCTTGCGAAGATAGGCGGCAATCACCCCGACGATGAGGAAGGATTCCAGCCCTTCCCGAAAAGTCACCAGCAATGCCTGCAGCATGAACCGGCCGCAATCTTACCCCGGCCGGGGGGCGGCGCCAGGATCCAACATGCCAACATGCGCGATACCCTGAATGTTTGACGGTGGTGGTACCGTCAAGCAGGAGGGTCTGATGCGACGACAATCGAGGGCGCGCACTACCGCAAAAGGGATCTTGGTCCTGGCATTGCTTTCTGCCGCGGCGCGAATGGCGCAGGCCGACGACGCCGCCACCCACTACAACCTGGGACTGCAGCTGAAACGCGAGGGCAAGGTGGTGGAGGCCATCGCCGAGTGCGAAAAGGCCATCGCCCTGCGCTCGGACTATGCGTCGGCCCACCTGACCCTGGGCAACCTGTGGCGTGCGCAGGGCAACTATCAAAAGGCGGCCGCCGAGTTCGAGATCACGACCAAGCTGCAGCCCAAGGACCCCACCTCTCACGCCAACCTGGGGGCGGCGTACGTGCGGCTCAAGCGGGTCGACGAGGGCATTCGCGAGCTGGAGACGGCGGTGGCCTTGAAGCCCGACGAGTACGAGGCGCGGGTGTCGCTGGGCTTTGCCTACAAGACCAAGGGAGACCTGCCGCACGCCATTGAACATCTCCAGAAGGCGACCGAGCTGCGGCCCAACGACGCCCAGGCCTGGACCAACCTGGGTGTGGCCAAGTCAAAGTCCGACGACAAGGACGGCGCCATCTTTGCCCTGCGCAAGGCGCTGGCTCTCAAACCAGACGACCCCGATCTCCACTTCGATCTGGCCACGGTGTTTCGACGCGAGCGCGACAGCGACGCCGCCATCGCCGAATACCAGATTGCCCTGTCCCACAACCCGCGGATGGCCAACGCCTATTACGATCTCGGTATTCTTTACTCGCAGAACAAGCAAGACGAGAAAGCCAAGGAGGCGTTTTCCAAATACCTGGAGTACGCACCACGCGACGACGCCGGCCGCAAGGACGCGGAGGAGCGCCTGAAGACCTTCGAAGGCACCGACGCTGGCAAGCGGCCGCTGAAAAAGAAATAGCGCGGCCGTCGCCGGCGCGGCCGGCATTGTTGTGCATGGTCGACGTTGCCGGTCGTCGGAGGCCTTGACCGGGCGCTGGTCAGCCACAGAATGGCGGCATGCTCAGCACAGCCCCCATCATCGCCTACGTCCCGGTCCTGGACATGGACCGCGCCCGGAAGTTCTATCAGGAGAAGCTGGGGCTGACCCCCAAGGAAGAATATGCCGGCGGCAACGGCTACGTTTATGAATGCGGCCAGGGGAGTTCCTTCTTCATGTACAAATCCGGCGGCGCCGGGACCTCCAAGGCCAGCCAGGCCTTCTGGGCGGTCGAGGATCTCGAGGCGGAGATGACGGCCTTGCGCGCCCGCGGGCTGAAGTTCGAGGAGTACGACATGCCGGGGTTGAAGACCGTCAATGGCGTCGCCTCGGGCGGCGGCGCCAAGACGGCGTGGTTCAAGGACTCCGAGGGAAACATCATGGCCCTCAGCCAAAAGATCGCTCGCTGACGCTCGCTACGCGAAAGGGGCCTGCTGGCTTCTCTCGCGGGCTCTACCCAGCGCTTCTGGCAAGGTGAGCCGCGCGATCGCTCGCTGACGCTCGCTGCGTGGGAGAGGCCTGCTGGCCCGTCCCACGAACCCTCCCCAGCGCTTCTCGCAAGGTGAGCCGCGCGGGCAAAGCCCGCGCTCCCGGCGATGAACTCGCTCGCTGCGCTCGCTCTGACGCCGAGGGTCCTGCATAGCCGGGGCCTCCCCCGGCGCTTCTTGCAGCGTGATCCGGCCGGCCAGAGGCCGCGCTCCTGACGAAAATACCAACGCCTCGACCGGTGAGGGGGACCGGGGATCGCGAGCGGCAGCGAGCCGTTCCCCGTCAGATCGAAACAGCACGCGCAATGTGATTTTTTTGTGCGACAGGTGCGGTAAGGGTGTGTCCCCTCCACGTCGCGGTGCGGGGGAATTGGGTCACGCTGGTCGGTGGGCTCTTCGAACGAAAGGATACGGGGATGAATCGTTGGCTCAATCGGTTGGGACGCAGGTCTGGGCATTCGTTCGTTAAAGTAGGCGCGGTGGCGCTGTTCGCGCTCGCCGGCGTGTTTGGCTGCTCGGGCGCAGGGCGAGACGCGGCGCTGGGCAGCGCCACTGATCCTCTCAATCTCACGCCGTCGCTCAGCAACTTCACCATCTACGGGGCGAACAGCGTCTCCATCGCGACCGGCGCGCTGGTCGGCGAGGGGGACGTGGGTGTCAGCACCGTCGGAAGCGGGCCGTTCCTGGTGCCGGGAGCGGCGTTGACGGTGGCTGGGCTGGCGCGCGTCGAACCGAATCGCAACCTGCTGGCCGACAGCGTGTCGCTGGGGTCTCAGGCTCTGGTCGGCGACGTCGAGACCGACCACCTGATCAACCGAGGCGCCACGCTGGGGAAGGTTCTGCCGCTGCCGAACATGCCTGCGCTGCCGGTCGCCGCTGCCGTATCACCCGGCACGCAGGACCTGACCATCATGGCAAACACCACGGTGATGATCCCGGCCAACGGCAAGTTCAATCGTGTGATGGTCCAGTCGGGTGCGGTGGCCCGATTCGCAGGTGGCATCTACCAGGTACGCGATCTCACCGTCGCCGACAACGCCCGCCTCGAGCTGCTGGCCAGGACCGAATTTCACCTGGCGGGTCGCCTCGCCCTGGGCAAAGGAACCTTCTTCGGTCCGCGTCCGGGGCTGGCGCTGTCGGCCAGCGACGGTCGCATCGAGGTCTCCGGCATCAACGGCGCCAGCGGTTCGCTCTCTGACAGCCCCAAGGCGGCCGTCCTGGGCGCCAACGCTCAGGTGACGGCTTTGATTCTGGTGCCCAAGGGTTTGCTGTCGATGGGCGCCGGCGTGCTGGCCAGGGGAGCCTTCTTCGCTCGCGACATCAGCGTCGGTGACAATGCGCAGGCGCATTTTCAGGATGGGTTCGCGCCGGGCGTGGTGACCGATCCATTGCAATTCGAGGTCGCCTCCGACTGGCGGGTTGGCAAGGGCACGGTCCAGAGCCTGGCCATCACCCCAGCCCACACCCAGGGTCTGGGCGCGCTGGCCGTGGCGGCCCCCGACGGTCCGGTCCGCCTGGACAGCAAGCGCATCTCGTCGCCGCACCCGGCGCTGGCGACGCTGGAGGCAGGATCAAAGGTCTCGCTGGACTTCCTGCTGCCCGCAAAGCAAGCGAACGCGATGTTCTTCGGCACGCTGCAGCTGTTGATCTCGGTGCCGTCGCGGAAAATCTCCAACGTCAGCCTGGGGCAGGTCGCCCTGACCGGCCGGCGGACGGGAATCTTCACGACCGTTCACTTCACAATTCCGGAGGCGGTGGCGACCGCGCTCCAGGGGGCGGTGTTCACCGACCTGACGTTCTCGATCTCTCTGGATGTGCCTGCCCACTCGCCCGGGACCTATCTGTTCGACAACCTGCGGCTCAAGAACGGGCGCCTGCCGCCGCCGCCCACGAGCGTCGGCCAGATCGTGGAGGGCTCTTCGATCTTGCTGGAGGCTTCAAAGACTGTCTCGCCGCCGGCCAACAACCCGGCCGCGCAGTCCTTCGCCCCCGGGGTCATTCAGATCCCGCAACGCTTCGCCGTGGTGCTGGGCAACGCCGGCACAGGAACGGCCAGCTTCGAGTACCGGCTGGGCACGGGGGCCGCCGTGGTCTGTCAGTACAATGCCGCGGCCAGCGTGGGCGGCCAGGCCTATGACTTTGCCTCGTGCGCCGGCGGGGCAGGGGCCGGGGACCTGGTTCCGGCGGACTTCGTTCGGCTCACCGTCGTGAACAGCGACCCCGCCGCGGGCAAGACCAAGATCAAGGCGCAGATCGCCCTCAACCCGACGGGTGACGATCTGGCCACTGGCCTTCCGCCCATCCCGACCTTCTTCGGGACCACGGGCGACGAGGTTCGCGCGGCGCTGGACGCCTTCGTCCAGCAGCAGCGCAACTGGAACATCGACGACGCCGAGGTTGTTCGCCTGCCCACGCCGAACATCCCTGTGGGCTTCCCCGTCGAGCAGAACGGGAACGTCGTCTCGACCCCGCCGGCCGCCAACGATCCGCCCTTCACGCTCAGCTCTCGATTGACCGGGACCGACATGGTCGACGCCGGCTGGCACGTCAACGGCAACATCTCGGCGCCGATCGGCGCGTCGGGCAGCCGCGACACCCACATCGACATCGACATCGGCGCCGACGCGTGGCTGCTGACGGCAAAGCTGAACGACGTGGTCGGGGTCAATGGTTTCGTCGATACGCACACGCCGGCGTTTGACGGACACACCGTTCCCGCCTCGACCGGCACGGCCCAGTTTTGTTACAAGTACCTGGGCTTCGCCCAGGCCTGCGCCGGTCCCTTCGACGGCACCGCCGGGCTGAATCAACAGATCGTCGATATCAGCCCGACCGTCACCTTCTTCAGCCTGGACTACTGGGTCTTCCACATCGGCTCCAGCGCGAACCTGGACATCAAGGCCGCGCTGACCGGCGGGTTCACCCCGAATGGCTTCGCCATCGCCTTCGATCCAAAGCTCACCCTGGCGGCCAACGTCGAGGGCGGGCTGTCCCTGGGGCCCTTCGTCGGCGCGGGGCTGTTCGCCAGCTTCACCTTGCTGGACGTCGCCGCCCCGATCAGCGCGTCGGTCGACGCCTCGCTGAACGCCGATCCGCGGTTCTGCTCCGTTCACCTCAGCGAGACTCTGTCCGGCCAGGCCACGGTCTCAACGGGGGGCGGCACGCTGGGCTACTACATCCAGGGCGGCCTGTGCTGCGGTTGTTTCATCGACGTCTGCTGGCGCGACGAAGGCAGCCTGTTTTCATGGAACGGGTTTTCGACCTCGTTCAACATCTTGCCGAAGACACCGCTGGCCGATCAGGACTTCCCGCTGCCCAAGGAGCTGTGCACGCCGACCGGCAACGCCGACGGCGGCATCAGTTACCCCCTGGTCGACGAGAACTTCAATCCCGGCGACATCTCCTTCGTCGAGGCGGACTTCACGCGAACCTTCATCAGCACCGACGGCAAGATTCACCCTGACGTGCACATCGACTGCACCCAGTTCGTCTGGAGCTCGTCCGATCCCAGCGACGTCATCTCCAGCACAGCGGTGTTCGGCATGTCGCCGTTCGGGGTGCCGAACTGCTACACGAAGATCCGCTATGGCACGACGGGGCCGCGCACGCTGACCGTCACGGTCACCGATCCCCTGCTGGGCTCGGGCATCGGCTCGCGCCAGGTGATTGTGACGGACGGTGATCCCGCCACCGCGCCGGTCGTGACCATCGCAACGCCGCCCCCTTTCGACGCGAACGGCGGCGGCTGTTCGGGCCCGATGGCCAGCGGCACCTTCGTCGATCCCAGCGGCCTCGACGTCGGGCTGGAATGGTTCGGTGGACGCTTCGACAGCAGCGGGCTTCACCTGACTTCGGAGGGCACGGGATCGTCGGTGAAGTTGAGCGGCGCGGGCAGCGACATCGTTCGATTGGTCGGCACCAATGCGGCGTCGCCCCCGCAGCCCGCGATGATGGAGATCCCCGTCCAGTACACCTGTGTGAAGTAGGCTAGGGGGCCAACGCCGCCGCGGCGGGCGATCCGCCGCGGGGGCTGCCTATCATGCGTCCACAAGGAAAAATACAGATGGCCGCCCTGCTGACTGTGGTCGGGGCTGCGGTCGTGATCGGCGTGGGTAGTTGCGGCGGGGGACGCGGCAACAAAGGCGCGTTACCCGCCAGTTCGTCGGCGGCAGGCCAGATCGTCGGTCCTTTTCGGCTGGGCGAGCAGGTGCGCAGCCGTGCCACGATGAGCGTGCGCCTGGAGATGGGCGGTCACGGCAAGCCGCAGGAACTGGAGGTGAGCGGCGTCTGGGTGACAACGCCGACCGACATCCGCGACGGGCAGGTTGCCGTCGCCTGTTCGCTGGCGGAGGCCACCGTTCATCTGGGGCAGTCCGGTGTGGCGGGCGATCCAGCTCAGGCGGAGCGCGAGCTGGCGACGGGCCTGGGCGGCACGCGTTCTTTCCTGACCTATCGGCCGGACGGCACGGCGGCGGGACTGTGGTTTCCGCGTGGCACTTCCTCCGGCGTGGCCAATCTGCTGGTGACCCTGGCCGGCGCGCAACAGGTCGTGCAAAGTCGGCCCCCGACGCCGGCCTGGGTTGTGACCGAACACGACGCCAACGGTGAATATCTGGCGGCCTACCACCAGACCGCCCCGGGTCACCTGACCAAGCTCAAGGCTCGCTACCTGGCGCCCGAACAGGGGCAAGCGCAGGTGCAGGCGGGCGCCGGCTCGCCCGCGCAGGCAGAAGCGTCGGCCGAGACAACCGCTCCCGGCATTCGTGTCCAGCGATCGGAATTCACCTTGCGCACAGATCCGCGGGGCCGGCTGCTGGAGATGAAGGGGAGCGAGGCGCTGGTGATGGAGCTCGGCGCCCCGGGCCTGGTGTTGACCACGACGGTCGAGCTGGCCATCTCGGATGCGCAGACATTGGACGCCAAGGCTGAGGTGGGAGCCTTCGCGCGCGAGCGGGACAGACTGGAGCCGCGCGCCCTGCATCAGCGCACCCTCGACGGCAAGGAGGAGGTCGCCCGCCGCGATCACCTGCTGCTGGCGGGCGCCGATCTCGCGAAGCTGCGGGCCGAGCTGGCAGCGCTGCCGACGGACGCAGCGGGCGCCGCACCCGAGGCCGTCACGCTGACGCGCAGATTCGAGGCGCTGTTCCGGACCGACCCGGGCGCCGCCCAGCAGGCGCCGGCCCTGGTGCGCCAGGCGACCGGGCGACGGGCCAAGATCATCGTCGACGCCCTGTCATTGGCCCAGGTCCCCGCCAGCCAGCGGGCGCTGGCTGCCGTTGCCAGGGATACCGCGGTGGCGGCCGCGACCCGGGGCTACGCCGTGCAGTACATCGGGCACCAGCAGCAGCCGTCGCCAGACGTGGTGGCCGCGCTGGCCACGCTGCTCGACGAACCCGACCCGGCGCTGCGTCAGATGGCGCGTTTTTCGTACGGGATCTGCGCTTACAAACTGCGGGCCACGGAGCCCGCGCGAACGCGCCAGATCGTCGAGGACCTGCTGCGTCGCCTGGCGGCCACCAGGCCGGGCGCCGACCAGACCGAATATGTGGTGGCGCTGGGGAATGCCGGCGACGTCGCCGCGCTGGAGCCTTTGCGTCGGCTGATCGACAGCGGAGAGCCGTCGCTGCGGCCACGCGCTGTCGAAGCGCTGAGATTCATCGACGACTCCACCGTCGATCCGTGGCTGCTGGCGCTGCTGACCAGGACCAACAACGAGCCGGTTCGCCTGGCCGCGATCGCCGCAATCCGGCCGCGCGCCGTCGGACCCTTCGCGGTGGCGCTGGCTGAAATGGCCCGCAACGATCCCGGCGCGGGCGTACGCGGGGCCGCCATCGCTCTCCTCGGGGACCGGCTGACGGTCTTGCCCACGGCCCGCCCGGTTCTGGAAGACGTCCGGAAAAGTGACGCCATTTCCACGAATCGTGCAATGGCGGCGCGCTATTTGACGGCCGCCAGCGGCGGCGCGCGCCGCTGACGGCCGCTCCCCACCCTGGCGGCTCACAGGAATCTGCCTGCCAGACCGGCTCAACCGCGTCTAGACAGCGTGGGCAATCTCATGAGATCGGACATTTGTGCATGGCTCGTCGCTGGCTGCCTGGTTGCGGCGGGATGTTCCTCTAGCGGACCCGCCAGCGGGCCAATGGGCAGTGGTGGCGGATCGGGGAGCGGAGGCACCACGGGCGGGTCTGGGGGCAGCGCGCCTGGCAGCGGAGGCTCGGGCGGCGCGATGGAGGGCTCGGGGGG
>DATLVT010001014.1:0-8937 GCA_035577105.1 Polyangia bacterium | reverse complement strand
GTCCATGGTCAGCGTCGATCCGGCCAGCGTCCCGTCGGCCAGCCTCGCCGCCGCGCCGTCGGAGACCACGGCCTCGCCGGCCAGGGAGAAGGTGCCGGCCCCGCAACCGGCTGCGGCCACCGCGTCGGTGACCAGGACCAGGCGGTCGGGACCCTTGGCCCGCAGGGCCAGGTTCAGCGCGGCGAAGTGGGCGTGCACGCCGTCGGCGATGATGCCGGCCACGACGCGTTCGTCGGTCAGCGTGGCGCCGACGGCGCCCGGCGCGCGGTGGTGAAACAACGACATGCCGTTGAACAGGTGGGTGGTCATCGTCGCCCCGGCGTCGATGCCGGCGATGAATTGATCGAAGGTGGCGTCGGTGTGGCCCAGGCTGACCACCACGCCGCGCGCCCGCAGGTTGGCGATCAGCTCCAGCGCGCCCGGCCGCTCGGGCGCCAGCGTCACCAGGCGGACGTCGTCGCCGTCCAGCAGCTCGTCGGTCAGGTGATGGCCGACCTCGAGGATGAGATCGCGCCGGTGGGCGCCCGCGCGCGACTGCGTGATGAACGGTCCTTCCAGGTGCAGGCCCAGCATGCGGGCGCCGGTGGCCCCGCGCGCGGCGGCGAAGGCGCGGCGCGCCCGACGATAAGCCTCCGGTTCTCGCGTGACCAGCGTGGGGAGGAAGGCGGTCACGCCCGTGGCCGGCAGGGCCGCGGCCAGCGCGCGCATCGCGCCGGCGTCGTCGCCGACTTCAAAACCGAATCCGCCGTTGACCTGCAGATCGATCAGGCCAGGCGACACGATGTTCGCGGTCAGCACCGGTTCGGGCAGCGCCGTCATCTGCAGATCGCCCTCGCCAATCAGCGCCGTGATCTTCGAGCCCTCGACGATGACGGCGCCGGGCTGCAGGGCTCCGTCCAGCAGCAGGCGCCCGGTCACCGAAAATCGCGCGCTCGCCGCACCCTGGTTGGCCATCGAACCGGAATATGGTACCGCGGGACGGGCGTTCTGTGGGGCGGGCGGGCGCGGCGAGCGTGGCAAACGTGGCAAGCGTGGATCATTGGCCAAGGTCGATTCCTTTTCGTGTAGTGAAACCTGCGAGGACTGACATGACGGTGTTTCCGAAGGCATTGGTCGGTGGTTGGGCACGCCTTGTTCCAGCCCTGGTCGCCCTGGTGGTGGCGGCGGTATGGTCCGGGCCAGCGATGGCCAACCGAGGGGCGGCGTTCTCTTTTCCCGTGCACGACAGGCGCCTGCCGAACGGCCTGCACGTCACCGTCATCAACTACGATTCGCCCGGCCTGGTCGCCTACTACACGATCGTGCGCACGGGCAGCCGCAACGAGGTCGAGCCCGGCAAGTCGGGCTTCGCGCATTTCTTCGAGCACATGATGTTCCGCGGGACCGAGAAGTATTCGCAGGACGCCTACAACGCCGTCATCACCGCGATGGGCGCCGACTCCAACGCGTACACCTCGGACGACTTGACCGTCTATCACACGCTGGCCGGCAAGGCGGCCCTGCCCAAGATCGCCGAGATCGAGGCCGATCGCTTTCGCAACCTGAAGTACTCCGAGGCCGACTTTCAGAAAGAGGCGCGCGCCGTGCTGGGCGAATACAACAAGAGCGCGTCGAACCCCCTCGAGAAGATGGCCGAGGTGCTGTGCGACACGGCCTTCGACGTTCACACGTACAAGCACACCACCATGGGTTTTCTGAAGGACATCGAGGCGATGCCCAACCAGTTCGCCTACTCGCTGCAGTTCTTCGACCGCTATTACCGGCCCGACAACGTCACCGTCCTGGTGGTGGGCGACGTCGACGCCGACGCGGTGTTTTCGCTGATCGAGAAGAACTACGGCGAGTGGAAGGCGGGCCCGGCGCGGCCGCCCGTTCCCGTCGAGCCGCCGCAGAGCAAGGAGCGGCGCGCCGAATTGAAATGGAAGGGGCCGACGCTGTCAGTGCTGATGCAAGGCTTTCACACGCCGGCCTTCTCGACCAAGAACGTCGACCTGCCGGCGCTGGACGTGCTTTCCGAGCTGCTGTTCGCCGAACGCGCGCCGCTGTACAAGCGGCTGGTCATCACCGACCAGAGCGTCGAGACACTGGCCGGGTCGGCCGACGCGCACGTCGACCCCAACCTGTTCACCATCCTGGCCCGCATCAAAAAGCCCCAGGACATCCCGGCCGTGGAGAGCGCCATCGCCGACGAGATCGCCCGCATCGCGCGCGAGGGCGTCGACGACAAGACGCTGGCGCAGGTGCTGTCGCACGTGAAGTACAGCTTTGCCGGGCGGCTGTCGACGGCCGATCGGACCGCCAACAGCGCGGCAGAGTTCATCGCCTTGACGGGATCGGTGGCGTCGATCAACGACTACTTCGCGCTTTACGACACGGTCACCAGCGCCGACGTCAAACGGGTGGCGGCCACCTATTTCACCCCCAGGAACCGCACGGTCGTCACGCTGACGGCGGGCAAATGAAAGCGGGGAGGAGCGTTCTGATGGTGCTTCCCTTCTTGTCAGCGGCAGCGATGGCGGCGCCGGCGCCGGTTCGGGGGGCGGGGCCCGCCGCGACGCCGGGCGCCGCGCGCCGGGGCGGGGGCAGCGCGCCAAGGACGGTCTTTCTGCGATCGCCCGACAACCCGCTGGTGGCCATCCGCCTGGTCTTTCGCGTGGGCGCCGTCGACGATCCGAAAGATCGCCCAGGGTTGGCCGCGCTGACCGCCGAGATGATCGGGCGCGGCGGATCGCAATCCCGGACCTACGCCGAAGTTCTGGACGCGCTGTATCCGATGGCGGCTGGCATCCACGTCTATGCCGACAAGGAATCGTCCGTCTTCGAGGGGACGGTCCACCGCGACAACCTGGACGCCTTCGCCGATCTGCTGGCGCAGCAGATCCTGACGCCCCGTTTCGCCGACGAGGATTTCTCGCGCAACAAGCAAGACGCCATCAACTATGTGGCCAAGACCTTGCGCGGCAACGCCGACGAGGAGCTGGGCAAGCAGGCCCTGGCCACCGTGCTGTTTGCCGGCCACCCCTATGGATATCCGTCGACGGGAACGGTGGCCGGTCTGCAGGCCATCACCCTGGACGACGTCCGGCAGTTCTTCGCGCGGCACTATGTGCAGAGCCGGCTGATCGTCGGGGTGGCCGGCGGCTATCCGGAGGACTTCGCGAAGGCTTTTGCGCGGCGTTTTCAGGCGCTGCCCGCCACCGGTGCGCCGCTGCCCAGGCTGCCGGCCCCGGCCGCGCTGAAGGGGACGCAGGTCTTGATCGTGGAGAAGGAGGCCCGCGCCGACGCCATCTCCGTCGGGCGGACCATCACAATCGCGCGCGCCGATCCGGACTTCTATCCGCTGACCGTGGCCCGTTCTTATCTGGGCGAGCACCGGACGTTCAGCGGCCTTCTGATGAACGAGCTGCGCGGCAACCGCGGACTCAATTACGGCGACTACGCCTATGTCGAGAACTTTATCCAGGCGGGTGGGTCGACCTTTCCCCTGCCCAACATCCCGCGCCGGCAGCAGCACTTCGAGATCTGGCTGCGCCCGGTGCCGCCCCAGAACAGCCTGTTCGCCCTGCGCGCGGCGCTGTTCGAGACCGATCGACTCATCCGCGAAGGGATTCCGCCGGCCGGTTTCGAGGCGACGAAGACGTTCCTGATGAACTACTCCAACCTGTGGACGCAGGACGTGTCGCGCCGGCTGGGCTATGCCATCGACGCGGCCATCTATGGCAAGGACGTCGTCGCCGAGCTGCAGGCGCGGCTGCCCGGGATGAAGAAGGCCGACGTCGATCGCGCCATTCGCAAGCACCTGTCGCTGAACAACCTGGCCATCGCCATTGTCGCCCAGGACGGCGCCGCGCTGGCCGCCAAGCTGACGTCGGGAGAATCCACGCCCATCACCTATGACACGAAGGGGACGCCCGCCGCGGTGCTGGACAAGGATCAGCTGATCGAAAAGTTTCCTTTGCCCGTGAGCAAGGCCGCGGTGCGGGTGGTGCCCGCGGATCAGATGTTCGAGCGTTGATCGCTGCCGCGACTGACGTCGTCGAGGACGATGGCGCCTGGTTCGGCGCGAAAGCCGCCGGCGCGCAACGCCGGCAGCAGCGGGCTGCGCAGGGCCGGCGTGCCGTCGACGGTCTCGATGCGCAGCCCACGGGGGCGGCGGCGCTGGGCGACCTGGCGCAGGCCAGCCACCCCCGCGGCGATGATGGCTGGATCGTCGGAGAAGACGCGCAGGCTGCGGCCGCCGCGGTCGACGAAGAAGACCAGGCGCCCCGAAACCAGGACGATGCGCGTCCCGGCGGCCCGGCGCGGTGGCGCGGCGTCGGACGCGGCTTCGCCCTCGGCGCTCTCGGCGGTCGGCCAGGGCAACAGCAGGCCGTAGGGGTTCGCCGGATCGACGGCGGCCAGCGCCAGCACGGGCGCGTCTTCTTCGGAGGCGTCGCGGGCGTCGCGCAGGCGGTCGACGGCGCCGGGCAGGGCGAACTGCGCGCCGGTCAGGCCCTCGACAAAGTAGCCGCGGCGGATCTTGCCGGCGTCCTCCATGGCGCGCAGCACCTGGGCCAGCGGGCTGAAACCGCCGGGAAGATCCTCGGCGCCGGCAGCCTCGCGGCTGACCACGCCGTATCGGTCCAGCAACATCTGGGCGCGGGCGTGGGCGCGCTGCGTGTCGGGCAGCGGCGGGCGCAGCAGCGTCGCCACCGCCGACCAGCGTCCGGCCATCTGCGCCGTTGACGGACGGACGGCCTTCGTCGGGCGGTGACGCCCGCGCCGGGCGGCGGAGGCGGCGCGCAGCGGCTGGAACGTGTCGTTGGTGACCAGGCCCGCCCAGACCAGCTCCCACAGCGCGGCCAGGATCTCGTCGGAGGTGGCGGTGGCGCAGGTCTGTTGCAGCTGCGAGAAGAACGAGGCGCCCGTCGTCGTCAGCTGGTCCAGGATGCTGCGCGGCAAGGCCGGCGCGTCGTCGGGCAGCGCCGGCCCGTCGGCCAGAGTCCTGATTCGATCGCGGCGGAAGAGAGCGATTCGCCCGTCGCTGCCGCTGCCCACGCCTTCCCGGCGGCCCACCCACACCACATCGCCCAGCGCCCCCAGGCCGTCCAGCGCCGCGCCGGTGAAGCCCTCGACGCGCGCCGGGAGGATCCACTGCTCCAGGTCGGCGAAGGGAAGGTACAGTCCTTCCAGCTGTTGCACCGCCTCGCGCAGGCGATCGATCCCGGTCCGCCTGGCCGACAGGCCGTGCCAGCGGGGAAGAAAACGGGCCAGGGCTTCGGCGCCCACCGGCGCCACCTGATTGCGCAGGTGGGCCAGCGTCCGCCGCCGCAAGAGGCGCAGCACCTCGGCGTCGCACCAGACCGGCGCCCCGCTGTGCCCGGCGCGAAAAGGACCTTGCACCCACTGACCGGAGGCCGCCAGCGCGCGCACGATGGGGGCGATGACAGCGCCGTCGATGCCGAAACGATTCGCCACGTCGTCGGCGACGAACGGCCCGTGCGTGCGCCCGAACCGGGCCACCAGGCTGGTCAGCGCGTCGGCGACGGGCGCCAGGAACCCCGCCGGTGTTTGCGGCGGCGGCGCCACGCCCAGGCCGTCGCGATAGCGGCCGGCGTCCTCGGCGGCGATGAAGCGGGGCTGTCCGGCGACGGTCACCGCCAGCGCGCGTCCGCTGGCCTGCAGCTGCTGCAACCAGGGCCGCGGATCGTCGGTGGCCCGCGCGGCGAGCTCCTCGCCGTCCAGGTCACCGATGCGGCGCAGGAGATCGTGCAAGGCATCGGCGTGGCGAGCCAGGCGTTCGGGCTCCAGCGCCTGCAGCTCGGCGGCCACGGCGTCGATCACCGTCGGCTCCAGCAGCTCGGCCAGTTCCTCCTGGCCCAGCAGATCGCGCAGCAGGTTGCGGTCCAGCGTCAGCGCCTGGGCCTTGCGCTCGGCCAGCGGCGCGTCGCCCTCGTACATGTACGCGGCCACGTAGGCGAAGGCCAGCGAGCGCGCGAACGGCGAGGCGCTGGGGGTCTCGGCCTCGACCACGCGCACCTCGCGCCGGCGGATGGCGGTCAGCAGCGCCACCAGCGCCGGCACGTCGAAGACGTCGTTCAGGCATTCGCGGTACGTCTCGAGGACGATGGGAAAGTCGGGGTGGCGCATGGCCGCCGCCATCAGCGTCTGGGCCTTGAGGCGCTGGGTCCACAGCGGCGTGCGCATGTTGGGTCGGCGCCGCGGCAGCAGCAGGGCGCGCGCGGCGTTCTCGCGAAAGTGGGTGGCGAACAGCGCCGACCGGGCCAGCTCCGCCACCAGGAGGTCGTCTATTTCTTCCGGCTCCAGGACGAACGCGCTGGCCGGCGGCGGCTGGTCGGCGTCGGCGAAACGCAGCGCGATCCCGTCGTCGCTCCACAGCGTCTGGATCTCGAACCCCGCTGTGGCCGCCAGGCGCGCCTGCAGGGCCAGCGCCCAGGGGGCGTGCACGCGCGCCCCGAACGGCGAGAGCAGACAGACGCGCCAGTCGCCCAGCTCGTCGCGAAACCGTTCGATGGTGATGGCGCGATCGGACGGCAGCGTGCCGGTCGCCTCCTTCTGCGCGTTGACGTAGCGCCACAGGTTGGCGGCGGCGCGCGCTTCCAGCGGATGCTCCGTGGTCAGCCAGGCCACCGCCGCCGCCTGGTCCATGGCGCCCAGCGTCCGCACCATCTCGCCGAGCGCCCGCCCCACCTCCAGCGGCCGCCCCGGCCCCTCGCCGCGCCAGAAGGGCATCTTGCCCGGCTCGCCGGGGGCCGGCTGCACGACGACCCGGTCGCGGGTGATCTCCTCGATGCGCCAGGTGCTGGCGCCCAGCAGAAACGTCTCTCCGACGCGCGATTCGTGCACCATCTCCTCGTCCAGCTCGCCGATGCGCGGACCGTCCGCCCCCAGGTGAACGCCGTAAAGACCGCGGTCGGGGATGGTCCCGCCGTTGACCAGCGCGACGATCTTGGCGTCGCGCCGCCCGGTCAGCACGTCACTGCCCCGGTCCCAGACGATGCGCGGCCGCAGATCGGCGAAGGCGTCCGACGGGTAATGCCCCGACAGCATCTCCAGCACCGCCACCAGCAGCGGGCGCGACAGCGACGAGAAACCGTAGGCGCGGCGGACCAGCGTCTCCAGCGCCGCCAGCGGCCAGGGATCGACGCTGACCATGGCCACGATCTGCTGGGCCAGCACGTCCAGCGTGTTCTGCGGCACGCGGATCGGTTCGACCGCGCCGGCCGCCATCCGCTGCGCCACCACCGTCGCCTCCAGCAGATCGCCGCGGTGCTTGGGGAAGATGCGCCCGCTGCTGCGCGCGCCAACGCTGTGCCCGGCGCGGCCGATGCGTTGCAGCCCGCGCGCCGCCGTCCCCGGCGATTCGATCTGGATGACCAGATCGACGGCAGACATGTCGATCCCCAGCTCCAGCGAGCTGGTGGCGCACAGCCCCCGCAGGGCGCCGGTCTTCAGCAGCAGCTCGATCTCCTCGCGCTGGGCCCGTGCCACGCTGCCGTGGTGGGCGCGCACCAGCGGCGCGGTGTCGCCGTCGGCGGCGGCCAGCTCGTTCAGGCTCTGCGCCAGCCGTTCGCACAGGCGCCGGCTGTTGGTGAAGATGATCGTGCTGCCGTGGGCGCGCACCAGCTCCAGCAGGCGGGGATGGATGGCGGCCCAGATGCCCTGCGCGGCGCCGTCGCGATCGGTGTCGCCCTGCTGGCGGGCGGCGGCGGCCCGCACCGCCTCCATGTCGTCGACGGGGACCTCGATTGCCAGATCGATGCGCGGGCGTTCGGCGCTGTCTATCAAGGCCACCGGGCGATCACCGGCCAGAAAACGCCCCACCTCGTCCAGCGGGCGCTGGGTGGCGGACAGGCCGATGCGCTGCGGATCGCGCGCGCACAGAGCCGACAGACGTTCCAGAGACAGCGCCAGGTGGGCGCCCCGCTTGGTGGGCGCCAGGGCGTGAATCTCGTCGACGATGATGGTGTCGCACAGCCGCAAGGTCTCGCGCGCAGACGAACCCAGCATCAGGTACAGCGATTCAGGCGTGGTGATCAGGATCTCCGCCGGCCGGCGCAGCATCTCGCGCCGCGCCGCTGGCGGCGTGTCACCGGTGCGGACGGCGATGCGCGGCGCATTGAAGCCGACGCCCATCGCCGCGGCCACGCGGGCGATCCCGGCCAGGGGCGCGCTCAGGTTGCGCTCGACGTCGTAGGCCAGCGCCTTCAGCGGCGAGACATACACCACCCGCACGCCGGCCGGTCGCCCCGCCGGCGCGGCGCCCAGCCGATCAAGACAGGCCAGGAACGCGGCCAGGGTCTTGCCGCTGCCGGTGGGCGCCAGCAGCAGCGTGTGCTGGCCGTCGGTGATGGGCGGCCAGCCGGCCAGCTGCACGGCGGTGGGCGCGCCAAAGGTCTCTGCGAACCAGCGCTGCGTCGCCGGTTGAAACGCCGCCAAAGCCACCGGGTCCACGGTCGGTCACGGCAGCAAGCGGGCGACCAGCAGGCCGATGCTTCCCGTCAGCAGGCAACCGAACACCGTGGCGCCCGCGTATGCCAGCCCCAGCGCCGTGGCGCCGTGCTGAAAGAGGCGCATCGTTTCAAAGTTGAACGCCGAATAGGTGGTGAATCCGCCCAGCACGCCGGTGGCCAGCACCAACCGCAGATCAGCGGACATCATGGCGCGCCCCAGACCGACGTTCAGGACGACGGCGATGAGGAAAGATCCCAGCGCGTTGATCAGCAGCGTCCCCCAGGGGAACCCCGGCCCGAAGGTCTTCACCGCCCAGGTGCCGATCAGATAACGAGCCCCCGTGCCGGCGGCGCCACCGAGACAGACCAGCAGAAATCGACCCATCGCCCCGTGCTTACCACCGCCGGGCGGCCCGTTCCACCGTCGCTGGGGTAGCACCACTGCTTCCGGCGAGGGCGCGGAGGGGTGGGACAGAGCCTCGGC
>DATLVT010001013.1:0-2578 GCA_035577105.1 Polyangia bacterium | reverse complement strand
AGCGAGGACGGCCATTCGCCGCCGCCGCTGGCCTTCGGGTCCAGCGGCGCTGATTCGATCGGCGACGGCGACGAGACCCGGGTGGTCGGTCCCGAGGGCGCCGCCGAGGAAGACGGCCACTTCCGCATGGTCTACGAAGACTTCCTGACCGCCAAACGCCAGTGCGGCGAATCGCTGGCCGGCCTGACCCTGGACAAGTTCAAGGGCAAGCTGCACGACAACAAGGTGGCCCTGATGAGCAAGCACCACTGCCGCACGGTTCGCTTCTCCGTCTACATCAAGGATGGAAAAGCGGCCCTGAAGGCCACGCCGGTCAGAGATTAGGCACTCCGATTCGCCCGTCCGCCGTGAGGCGCTCCACGTTCTGCTCCCTCGGTCTTCTTCTTTCGACGGCATCGTCAGGCTGCCCTGGCAAGTGGTCATTTCGGCCGAGGCGGGTTACCTCAAGGGGCAGCTTCATCTCCATTCGAACAACTCGGGCGACAGCGCCACCTCGCCCGCAGACGTCGTCCGCTGGTACGAGTCACACGGATACGACTTCATCGTCTTCACCGATCACGAGCGGGTCACTGTGCAGCCGTCCTCCCCGTCAATGTTGGTGATTCCGGGCGTCGAGCTGACCCAGAACCTCAAGCGGTGCGAGCCGCCTCCCCCTCCGGGGATGAGGTGCCTGCTGCACGTCAACGCGCTGTTCGTGACGCCTCTGCCTGACGGCGCTGTCCCGTGGCGTCCAGCGGTCGGCTTCGATCGCATCGGCCGCTACCGGCGGGCGCTCGCCGCCACACAGACTCTTGGCGGAATCGCGCAGCTCAACCATCCCAACTTTGACTATTCCGCCGACGCCGCGCTGGTGACCGAACTCGCTCGCCAGGGATTGAGCCTGCTGGAGATCGCGAACCAGGCATGGGACTCGAACAACGATCCCCAGGACGGCCTCCATCCTTCGACCGAAGCGATCTGGGATGCGGCGCTCACCGCGGGCGCCAACGTCTTCGGTACGGCGACCGATGACGCTCACCACTATTACGACGCCTCCGCGGCAAGAGCGCGAGACGAACCGGTGTTCCTGGGTGATCGCGGCTTCGTGATGGTGCGGGCCCGAAAGGAACCGAGCGCCATCCGGGCGGCCCTGACCAGGGGCGACTTTTACGCCTCGACTGGCGTTTTCCTCAAACGGATCGATCGAACGGCCACCGCCCTGGAGATCGAGGTGGCGGACCGCTCACCCGGCTCGCATCAGTTCACGTTCATCGGAGCCGGCGGGCATGAGGTCGCTCGCGCCAACGGACGGCGCGCCACCTTTCACCTGGCAGATGCTGGGGCCGGCTATGTGCGGGCGGTGGTCGTCGACGACCGGGGCCACAAGGCATGGGTGCAACCCGTGCGGCAGCCCTGAATCGGGTGAAGGCCTGGTGATCACGGCCAATTTCGCGGAATTCCGCCCTAACGTTTCGTCGCGGACCCGTCGATAGAGGGAGCGATGCGGCGCGATCTCCTTGTCTTGTCGATGGGCGTGGTGGCCCTGGCGGCCGCCCTCTCGTCGCGCGCGCAAGCCGCCCCGACCAAGAAACAGTGCGTGGATGACAACGCCGGCGCGCAAGAACTGCAACGCGACGGTCACCTGGCCGCCGCCAGCGAACGCCTGAAACACTGCGCCGTTCGGTCCTGTCCGGCCATCGTCCGCGAAGACTGCACGCTCCGCCTCAACGATCTCAAGAAGGTACAACCGACGCTGGTGTTCGAGGTGAAGACCCCGGCAGGGACGGACATCGTCTCGCTGCGGGTCTCGATGGACAGCCAGTTTCTGACCGATCACATGGACGGGACGCCACTGCCGATCGATCCCGGACCGCACGCGTTCATCTTCGAGGTCGCCGGCCAGCGACCGGTGACCTATCAACTGATGGTGCGCGAAGGCGAGGTGGCTCGCCACGAGCGCGTGGTGATCGGCGAGCCCCCGCCCGCCGCGCCGACCGTGGTGGCGCCGCTGCCTGCGGCGCCGGCGCCGCAGCAGCCGACGGAGGTGCCCAGCCACGGGCCGGGCGCGCGTCGGGTGATCGGGTTGTCGGCGGCTGGCCTGGGCATGGTGGCCGTGGTGGTGGGGACCGTCTCCGGGCTCCGGGCGCGCTCGGCGTGGAGCGAGGCCAAGACGGCATGCAACGGCGATCCCAGCCATTGCAGCGACGTCCAGGCCGCCAGCGCCCACCGCAGCACGGCGGTCAGCGACGGCAATCTCTCCACCGTCGCCTTCGTGGCCGGTGGCGTGCTGCTCGCGGGCGGCGCTTTCCTTGCCTTCACCGGCGGCGCGCACGATGGGCCAAAAGCCGATGGCGTCGCCGTCGTTCCCAGCGTGGGACCACAGGGTGCGGCCTTGCTGCTGCAGGGAGGCTTCTGATGGTGCGCCGCCGGGCGCGAGCAATCGCCGGGATCGCCTCGCTGTGGATGGGCCTGGCGATGACCAGCGGCTGCACCCAGCTGCTCGGCATCGCCGAGCTGAGCGCGGGCCAGAACAACGTGGTCGATGCCATGCCCGGGTCGGACGGCGCCGACGATCGAAGCCCGGGGGCCGATGTCCCGC
>DATLVT010001012.1:0-8787 GCA_035577105.1 Polyangia bacterium | reverse complement strand
CCGCGGAAGAGCAAACAAAGCCTCCTCCGCGGCGCACGCAGTCCGTGTTCTCGGTGCGCGCCACAACGCCCTGCCCCGCTGACGCCACGGCCGTCACTTCGTTCGCGGTCAGCCCGTCGGCCGTGGTGTACAGGCGACGGCGCACCAGCGTCGCCAGGTCGTACTCCTCAAGCCCGCCGCGCGTCGCCACCCACAGCGTCCCGTCGACGGCGGCCAGCGCCGTCACCTCGCTGGTGTTGGTGAAGACGCGCGGCGGGAGCGGCGACGGCGATTCCGGTGGCGCCGCCGTGGTACCCAGCCAGATCGCCACCGGAATCACCGCCGCCGCGAACATCAGCGCACCTCGCAGGTGACGACGGAGTCCGCTTCATTGCGCGCCCCGTCCGCCACCACCACGCGCAGGCGGTGTCGCCCCGGCGGCAAGGACAGCGTCCCCCGGAATGTCAGGCCGCCGCCTTGATCGTCGAGTTCGACGCGCACCCGCGGATCGCTGACCAGCGCCACCGTGGCGGCGCGCAGCGGCTCGCGCGCCGTCACCGTGACGCCCGCGCCGCCGGCGACACTGACGACGTCCAGATCGAAATCGGGCTCGGCGCTGTCGATGCGGTAGTGGGCCTCGACCACCTCCGAGTGACCGTCGCGGTAGATGATCACCACCGGCACCCGGTATTCACCGTCGGGAACGTCCTTGGGCACCAGAAAGCGCACTTGCCAGCGTTCGACATAGGCGTCGTAGGTGAGGTCCTTGACCAGGCCGAAGGGGAAGTACGCGGTGACCAGGCGCGCGTCGCCGGGCGCCACCAGCGACAGCACCGGATCGCCGGGCGGCATCTCTGCGCGCGACATCGACACGCCCACGGCGTGGTTCGACACGCCGGCCGGCAGCGGCAGTGGCTGCGCCACCGTGGCCAGCGACCCGGCGGCGTTGGCGACCTCATGATCGACCGCCACGAACGACGTCGCCGCGGTCAGCAGGTCATACCGAACGCCCAGCTCGCCCAGCTGGGCGGTCAGGGTGTCCGATGCGCGCAGGCCCAGCTGATCCTCCAGCCACTGCACCTGGGTGCGCGCCCACAGCACGCGCAGCGGCGCGTTGGCGGCCTTCACCAGCCCGGGGTTGACCTCGATGACCTGGCGAAAAAAGCCACGACCGCCGCGGCCGGTGACCTCGATCTGGCCGGAGGCCTCGCCCCGGTATTTCCCGAAGATCACCAGCGGCCGGCGGGCCATGAGATCCGGCACCTGCGCCGGCGCCACGTCGTAAGTGGAGAAGCCGTGAAAGGCGACGGAGATCCCCGTCAGCAGCGGGCGATCGATGTACGTGCGAAAGTGTTCGGCGGCGGCGGGGGCTTCTTCGGGTTTCAGCACCACGAACGGCTCGCCGTATCCAGCGCGGGCCATCCCTTCGATGAGGGCGCGGTTGACACCGGAGCCGATGCCGAAGGCAAAAAGGTTGACCGACGAGAGCTGCGTGCGGATGAAACGAAAGGCCTCCTCCTCGACGTCGACGTAGCCGTCGGTCACCACCACCACCGTGCGCGACAGTCCCGACTTTCGCGGCACGGCGTAGGCGGCGCGCAGGCCGCCCATCAACTCGGTGCCGCCGCCCCCGCGTTCGTGGTCCAGGAGGTTGGCGGCGGCGCGCACGTTGTCGGCAGAGGCGGGCACCGACCCTTGCGGGCTCATCACCCGGAAGGCGCCCGAGAACAGCACCAGGTTGAAGGCGTCAGTGTCGCGCAGGCCGCCCAGCAGCCGCCGCATCAGCACCTTGGTGGTGTCCAGCGGAAAGCCGTTCATCGATCCCGACACGTCGACCAGAAAGACGTACTCGCGCGGCGTGATGTCAGCGTCGTCGGGGCGGGCCGGCGGCTCCATCATCAAGGCGAAGAAGCGCTCCTTGGCCGTGTCATTGCCGACCTCGCCGGACAGCAAGAGGCCAGTCTCGATGCGATCGCCGGCCAGGCGATAGCGCAGGACATAGTCGCGATTACCGCCGCCCGGCTGCGCCAGGCGCACCTCCGCCACCGAGGGCGACGGCCGCGTCACGGCGACGGCGTGCGACGGGGACGAGACCTCCTTGATGGGGATGCCGGTCTCCAGGTGAACGCGCACGTCAAAGCGATAGGGCTCGGGCACGCCGGACGGCAGGTAGGCCGAGGCGACCCATTCGTCCTTGCCCGGGTGGGCGTCGCGGCTATAGCGCGGCCCCACCACCCCCGGGTAGACCAGCTCATAGACGGCGTCGTGGGGGACCAGCAGCTCGGAGTAATCCAGCTCGACCTCGATGCGCTCCCTGGGCATCACGTTGGCCACGCGCGTGGTCAGCACGTTCGACCGCTCCTGATCCAGCAGGGCGGCACGTTTGCCGTCGGACCTGGCCTGCTCGTACTCGGCGTGCGCTTTTTCTTTTCGATCGATGCGGGCCTCGATGACCCGGACGCCGATCTTCATGCGCATGCCGTGCACCGCGGCGCGCGTCGAGGCGGGGAAGACGTAGACCGCCTCGATGGGCTTGTCGCCAGCGTTGTCGAAGATCTGGTGCACGCGCACCCGGGCCACCACGCCGGCGATCTGGATGTCGGCCGAGGTCTCCTTCAACGGCAGGCGATCGACGCTGGGATCGCCGCCGCCCACGAAGAAGTACGGGGCCAATGTCCGATCGCCATGGTCGCCGGGGTTCCCCCCCTCGTCAGCGAGCGGCTCCCGATCGGCCTGGGCGCGGTGCTGATCCGCCGCCGCCGCAATCACTGTCCCGAACAACACAAACCAGCTCGCTCCCCTGCGCATGGTTGACATCGACGCCTCCTGGGCGCCGGACGTTGCAGCGGATGTGCCAGCAGGAGAGCGGCGGCTGGTGCCGGGTGCTACCGACCCACCGGCCCACGTCTACGAATCGTATCGTCGATATGCAGATTGCATCGAAAGGCCATCACCGACGGCCCGCTAGAGCGCGCCGGCGGCGGCGAGGCGGTCCAGCAATCCGGCGATCTCCTGCAGACCCACGCTGGAGGGAACCACCCGCAGGGGCGACAGCTCGCCTTCCAGATAGCCGGCCTGGCCGTCGTCGTCGAGATCGGCGAACAGCAGCGCCGGCAGCGACACGGCGGCGCGCCGCAAGGCCCGCAAGATCAAGATGCCTTGCACCGCCGCCAGACGGCGCCGTTCGCTGTCGGCATGCGCGGCGGCGCCGTTCCCGCCGTCGTCGATCAGCTGGTGGGGCGGCGTGCGGCGAAAGTCGAGATCCAGCAGCACGCCGGCCAGGCCCCCGGCCGCCGCGGCGGCCAGCGCCTCCGCGGCGGAGCCCGCCCGGACGAAACGGAAGCGGCCCTGTTGCCCGAGGAGGCGCTCGAACCGGTCGGTGTATTCGCGCCCGTCCTCGACCACCAGGAATGCCGGCGGTGACGTCACGAGGCGTCTCCTTGGCCTTCGCCGTCGCTCTTCCGGCGCCCGCGCCCGGTCGCCGGCAAGGGGAAAACGGCGCCGATCCCTTTGACCAGCGGCGGCGCCTCGGACAGCACCACCAGATGGCCGCCCCAGCGCCGCACCAGATCGCGCACCAGCCCCAGGCCACGCTGGCCGTCCCGGCCGTCGATCTGCTCCAGCGTCACCAGCGCGCGCGCCGAATCGGCGACCACCATCGTTATCATCCGGCGTCCGGCGGCGTCGCGCTCCTCCCTGACCTTGATCGCCAGCTGCGGGCGCGCGCTGCCGCGCAGGGCCTCCATGGCGTTACGCAGGAGGTTTGAGATGATGGTGTGCAGCGCCTGCTCGGTCAAAGGCAGCTCGACGTCCTTGCTTGCCGGCAGCTGAACGGCCAGCTTCAACCCGTCGGGCGTGAAGGTATCGACCAGCTCGGCCAGCCGCGCCGGATCAAGCGGCGTCGCTGGCGCCAGCGCCAGCAGGCCAGCCAGCGCCGGGCCGTGCCGCTCGCGCAGCTCTTCATCGACGGCGGCGATCTCGCGCCCGGTGCCGGCCCGACCGATCAGGCTCTCGGCCCGGGCCAGCGCGCGCACCAGCGGGCCAAAGATCGGTTCCCGATCCAACGGACGCAACCCCACACCAGCGGCGGCCGCCGCCCGCCGCAGCCGCTCAAAGATGGCGCTCACCGCCGCCGACGTGGGCACCGGTTCGGTCAGCGCGCGGTGGATCTCCTCGCGCGCGGTCACCGATTCGCCCAGCAGGGACAGGGCGCTGGTGCGGTGCTTGATGATGTCGTGGCGGATCTCGCCCACCGCGGCGGCCACGTCGGGAAAAAGGTCCGGGACCTGGGTCAAGGCGGCGGTGACGGTACGACCGCGCACCCGCCGCACGGCAAAGGCCCCCAGCACCACGACCAGCAAGGCGATGCCGCCCACCGTCGATCGCCGCACCAGCGTGGCGCGCGCCGCCTGGTCCTCGCCGGCGCCGCGCCGCCACCCGTCGACGGCAGCGACCGCCTCGGCGCGCAGCGGATCGCCCGCGGAGACCAGGGAGAGAAACCGATCGCCCAGCCTCACCGCCTCGTCCCACTGCTCGTCGGCGCGGGCCAGGCGCGCCGAGGCCCAGACCGCCGCGGGGAGCTGCAGCCCGACCCCGCGCTGCAGCTCCTTGTCGACGGCGTGCCCCTCCGCGGGCGTACCGCGCGCCGCGATGCGGGCGATGCGATCCAGGGCGTCGCGACCGCCCCCGCTGGCGGACGGATCGGCGGCCAGCGCCAGGCGATGACAGGCCAGCGCCTCGCGCGGCCGCCCCTCGTACTCCTCGATGCGCCCCAGTTGCACCAGCGTGTCGGCGGCCAGCCCAGCCCGGCAGGGACCACCCAGCACCCGCGCGGCGTCGCGCGGCCGATCCGACAGCAACAGCTCGCGCGCCAGGGCGACCGTCGAACCGCGACCGGCGCCCGGCGTCTCCAGATTGCGGCGCAGGGCGCGGGCCTCGGCCAGGTGAGGCGGGTTGACGTCGGCGCCCACGTAGGCGACCAGGTCAGCCAGGGCGCCGGTGCTGTCCGCCTGGTCGGCGCGCAAGAGCGCCCGCTGGAAAAATGCCTCGGCGCTGCCCAGGGCGACCGCCCGATCCAGCCAGGGACGCACCAGCTCGGTCGTGGCCTCCTCGGGCCGGGCCCGCAGCGCCTCACCGGCCAGACGAACCAGCGAGTCGCCGTCGTCCCACATCGATTGCACCGTCGGGGCCGGCATCTGGCCGGTCAGCGAAAAGAACGAGGCCGCCGCCTCGACGAAGGCCGGCGAATCGGCCAGCGCCTGGGCCAGCGCCGCTCGCGCCGTCTCCGGCGCGTCGGTACCCATCGATCGCTGCGCGTCCTCGAACAGCCCCTGGGCCCGGACCGACGGCGGCGGGCGCGGCGGCGGCGGGCGCGGGCCGCTGTCGCTGGCGCGCCGCTCGGCCACGCGGCGGCGCAGGGCGCGCAGATCGTCCCACGACGGTTCCAGGGCCAGCGCCCGGCGCAGCGACTGGTCGGCCCGGTCCGCCTCCAGCACGCCGCCGTGCTGGGCCAGGATCGTCCCCAGCAGGCGCCAGGCCTCGGCGTACGACGGCCGCAACTGCAGCAGCACCGTCAGCTCGCGCGTCGCCTGATCGTACCGCCCCAGCGCTTCCAGGGCCCGGGCCCGGGCGAAACGCACCGCCGTCGCGGCAGGCGTCGACTGCGACAGCACCGTGGCGCGGGTCAGCGCCTCGCCGGCCTTGCCATCGGCCAGCAGGGCTTCGACCTCGCGCAGACCGGCGGACGTCTGCGCGCTGGGCGGCGGCTCCGGCCAGTCGGCCAGCACCAGGGCTCGTTCCTGGTCGGCCACCGCCGCCAGTTGATCCAGCGCCCGCTTGCGCAACCCGGCGGCCGGTTTCTGGGCGACGATCTCCTCCAGCCGTCGGCGCGCCTCGGCCAGGCGTCCCACCCTCTGCTCGAACGCCGCCGCCCCCAGACCGATCAGCACGCGTCCGCGCGGATCGTCGCGCAGCAAGCCGCTGCCTTTCTTCAGGAAGGCCAAAATTTCGTCCTGTCTCTGCCAGCGCTCCGGGCTGTCGGCGACCAGCTCGGCCAGGTTGACGTAGGCCAGCACGCGGCGCGGATCGATCGTCAGCGCCCGCCGAAAAAAGGCCTCCGCCTCGCGCCGCGCCCCCAGCTTCATCAGGGCGAAACCCAGATCGTTGGCGATGGCGGCGTTGCCGGGGTCCTTGGCGTTGGCGGACTTCAACAGCTCCAGCGCGTCGCCGACCTCGTCGGCGCGCAGCTTGGTCAGGCCCGCCTCCCAGTCGCGCTGGGCGGCCACCGGATCGGCTCGCTCGGCTCCCGCCACGGCAGGAACGGGCCCGGGTGGTGACGCGGGCGCCGTCGCCGCCGCGGCGGCGTCTGGCCCCGGCGTCAGGGCGGCGTCCGGCGTGGCCACCGCCCACAGGGCCAGCAACGCCATCGTTCCCGCCGCCGTCGCCGTTCCGGTCACCAGCACGCTCAGGTCCCGTCCGACGACGCCGTCGTCCCGCGCAGCTCACGCAGCTTGAGCCCCAGCTGGTTCAGCCGCAGGTGCACCTGCCGGGCGGCGCCCTTGGGCCCCAGCAGCTCGACCGCCATCTTGGTCAGGTCGCCGTCGCAGGCGTGATAGACCGCGCGCAGATATTGCCGTTCCACCTCGGCCGAGATCCCAGCGAAGGTCGTGCCAGTGGGGATCTCCACGTCGATGCGCCGCCCCCGATCGCCCGAGCGCGGCGAGCGCGCGGGACGCACCGCGGGCCGCGCCCGCCCCCGATCGCTGGCCAGCAGGCGATCGACCAGACCGTCGGCCAGGGCCAGGATGGCGGGCACCCGGGCAGCGCCGGCGGGTGCCGTGGCCAGCGCGGCCGCGTCCAGATGCGCCGCCAGGGCGTGAACCAGCGCGTTCACCGCGAACAGGCGCAGCTCGCGCACGTTGCCCGGCCAGTCGTGCGATTCCAGGCGGCCCAGCGCCGCCCGGCTGAGGAACACCGTGATGGCGTCGCGCCGCGCCTCGCGCACCGAGGGACGGCCGAAGACGATGAGGTTCTCTTCCTCGCGAAAGGCCTCCGGCGTGGGGAAACGAGCCAGATACTGCCGCACCAGCGGCCGCAGCCCGTCAGAGCGCAGCGCCTCCAGCAGGCAGAATCGCACCAGCTCGGCGACGTCCTCGCGCCGGTCGCGCAGAGGCGGAACATGCAACCGGGTGGCCGGGTTCAGGCGCATGTACAGATCGCTGCGGAAACGCCCCTGGCGCACCAGCGCCGCCAGATCCTGATTGGTGGCCGCCACCAGCTTGGGCGCGGCCGGTCGCGGCCGCGTGTCACCCAGCCGCGTGACCTGCCCGCGTTCCAGCGCCAGCAGCAGCTGCCTTTGCAGATCGAGATCCAGGTTGGCGATCTCGTCGAGAAACAGAGTGCCCCCGTGCGCCTGCTCGAAGACGCCGGCGTGATCCTCGACGGCGCCGGTGTACGCCCCGCGCCGCGCGCCAAACAGGTGCGCGGGCAGCAGCGCGGTCGGCACCGTCGACAGATCGGTCACCACCAGCGGCCCCTTGGCCCCCGAGCGCGGGTGAATGGCGTGTTCGGCCAGAAAGCTCTTCCCCGTCCCGGTCTCGCCTTCGATCAAGACCGGCAGCGGCGAGCGGGCCAGCACACCGATGGACCGGCGCAGCTCGGCCATGGCCGTGCTCTTGCCCCAGAACACCGATCCTTCCTTCTGGCTTTCGCCCAGGACCAGCGCGCGGGTGATCTCGGCGGCCAGGCTGCGGCTGTCGACGACTTCGTTCTCGCTGAAATAGACCAGCGGGTCGGCGGGACGGTCGGCCCCCAGCTCGGCGCCGGTGGTGGTCAGCATGACCACGGGCACCGTCGGGAAATCCTGGCGCAGGCGATCCAGGATCAACAGCCCCTGGGTGCGGCGCAGCCTCTCCACCGCGCCCTTGCGCGCCTTGGCCTCGGTCGGCAGCGACGACTTGTCCTCGGGCAGAAGACGCGCTTCGGGGACGGCGAAGTGCAGGTCGAGGATCACCAGGTCGGGCAACGCTTGCGGCCGGGCCAGCACCTCGGCCGCCTCCGTATAATCGTGGGCGCACTTCAGCGGACAGCCGCGATCGCGCTCCTCGCACACCTGACAGGGGATGCGCCGCTCGCAGCGGGTGACGTAATCGAACTGTGGCAGCTGACGGTGGCACATCTCCACGGTCTGATCGCGATCGTCGATGACCAGGATTCGAGGCATCAGCGGTCCCTCCCCCCGGGCATTGCGGAGGCCGCCGCCGAGAGCGCGGTGAACGCCGCCTCCAGCGCCAGCACGCCGTCCAGATCATCCCCCGCCGCGCAGGCCACAGCCGCGTCCACGGCGGCGCCGAACAGTTCCAGCGCTGCCGGGGTGATGCCGTCCGGGGCGTCACCGCGCAGCACCGCCCACAGCGCCGCGGCGGTGATGCCGGCTCCGTCGTCGTCGATCAGGGCGGCCGTCAGCTCGCCGGACTGAACGGCGCCCCCCAGCCCCCGCCGATCGCGGGCCGGCCAGAGCAGGCGTTTCACCAGGTCGTGGCGGACGCGGGCCAGCCAGGCGACCGCGGCGGGTGACGGCGGCATGAGTATCTACATATCACATATTCAATTCGTAGAGCGGAACCGCCCCGCGCCCGCCGCGCCTGGAATCGCCGGCCGCGGGCGGGGTTCCGTCCGGCACGGCGTCTGCAAAAGCAGTGCGCGAGCGCCCGTGTCGCTGTCGGACGCCGAAACCCAAGGACAAGGAGACCCTCATGTTCCTCAGCACCGGACTGGCATTCTTGCTCGGCTCCACGTCATTCCCCGGCG